>JAZSBH010000042.1:0-4283 GCA_045602325.1 Eubacteriales bacterium
GGGGAGGCGCAATGCTCGGGGGCGACCTTGAGCTGTCCCGAGACGTGATCCTTCACCAGCTTGCGGAAGAAATCCTCCTTGGGATCAGCCAGCAGGTAGTCAAAACGGATACCCGAACGGATGAAGACCTTTTTCACCTTGGGGAGCTTTTCCATCTCCTGCAAAAGCTCGATGTACTCGCTGTGATCCGCAATGAGATTGGGGCAGGGCTTGGGGGCGAGGCACTTGCGGTTGGCACAAACGCCGCTCTCCAGCTGCTTCTTGCAGGCGGGATAGCGGAAGTTGGCGGTGGGGCCGCCCACATCGTGGATGGAGCCCTTGAAGTCGGGCATTTCGGTGATCTGCTTGGCCTCGGCCACCACCGACTCAATACTGCGGGAGCGGACGGGTCTTCCCTGATGGAAGGCCAGAGCGCAGAAGTTACAGGCGCCGAAGCAGCCGCGGTTGTGGGTCACCGAGAAGCGTACCTCCTCGATGCCGGGGACACCACCGTCCTTCTCGTAGGCGGGGTGGTAGGTACGGGTGTAGGGCAGGGCGTAGACTGCGTCCAGTTCATGGCGCTCCAAGGGGGGCATAGGGGGATTCTGGACCAGGATCTTGTTATCATAGATCTCGCAGATGGCCTTGCCGTTTATGGCGTCCTGGTTCTTGTACTGGACGCCGAAGGCCTCGGCGTACTTGCGTTTGTCGGTCTTGAGGTCGTTATAGTCAAACGTCGCAGCCACAGGGAAGTGAATGGAATCACGCTCTTCGGCCTTGCAGAGGTAGACCGTCCCCCGCACGTCCCGGATCTTGCGGATGGGCACACCCTTGTCGAGCAGCCTCGCGATGCGGCGGAGGATATTCTCCCCCATACCGTAGGTGAGGATATCGGCGCGGCTGTCCACCAGCACCGAACGCCGCACCTTGTCGTCCCAGTAGTCGTAGTGGGCAAAACGGCGCAGAGACGCCTCCAGCCCCCCCAGAATGATGGGCACGTCGCCGTAGGCCTCGCGGATGCGGTTGGAGTAGACGATGGTGGCACGGTCGGGGCGGTTCCCCATCTTGCCGCCCGCCGAGTAGTAGTCGTAGGTGCGCTTGCGCTTGGCGGCGGTGTAGTGGGCCACCATGGAGTCGATGTTGCCCGCTGTGACCAGAAAGCCCAGACGGGGGCGGCCGTACTCCTTGAAGGCCTCGGCGGTTTTGTAGTCGGGCTGGGAGAGGATGGCTACGCGAAAGCCCTCGGCCTCCAACACGCGGGAGATGATGGACACGCCAAAGGAGGGGTGATCCACGTAGGCATCCCCCGTGACGTACACGAAATCGGGGCGATCCCACCCGCGGGCGTCCATATCGGCGCGGGTCAGGGGGAGAAAGTCGGAAAGGTTTTGCATAGGGGCGTGTCCTTTCGGGATGAATTTTTCGTCTGCATATATTGTAGCATATTTTGAGGGAGTTTGCAAGGGGGAGAAGGAAAAATCCACGCAAGCAAAGCAGAGAGCGTGGAAGCTCCTCGGCAAAGTCACCAAAACGAAACGCCATAAATCTCCATTATGTCCATATACAAATTGTTCTGAATGTGATACACTATAAATACAGGAAACAGACGGAGCAAATAGAAATTCCGTTTAGCTCCTGGTACGGATATTGCCTATACGATTCTGACACACAAGAGTATTCATTTCTTTATGTCAAAGGCACAAAGGGAGCATTTCCTTCAATAAAGTGTGAATAACCAAAAGGAGGCAAATCATGTTCATAACCGAAAAAGCCAAGAAAAACCTATCCCACATCTGCTGGATTCTCTATTATATCCTCTTCGGACTCTGTTTCATCATCCCCATTGAACTCTATTTGTTCTTTGGAGGAATCATCTGGCTCCCCATTCTTGTAGCTCTGATCATCACATTCTCTATTTTGTACTTCAAAAAGAAAAAGTGGTATTTCCAGGTTCCGTTGATTTTCTTCCTGTCTCTCCCCATTTTGGCTATATCCACACTTCTTTTGGGTCTGGCTGCCGGATGGTGGTATCTCTATTAAGAACAAATTTTAAGGGGGCATTGCGCGTATAGCACAATGCCCTCAGCTTTCATTCTCGGGGAGAGTCACCCACTCTTCTGCGATCTCGTAGGTCACGGTGGCATTTTGCAGAGAACCATCGGGGTCGTCCACGGGAATGAGGATGAATCGCTTCCCCTCCGCTTGTCCCACCATATCATGGACACGGGCGAGCGTAATGTGGATATGCCCGTCTCCGATATCGATATCGGTAATGACGTGCTCCCACAGCGCTTCGGATGTCACGTACAGCATAACGACGGACTTGCCGGCGTACAGCTCTGAAGGGTCTTTGTTGTAAGCCTGAATGAAGGCATCCAGGTATTCGTATGCCTCATCATCCACCCGCTCAAAGCGTACCATGGCCAATTCCTCAGCGGTCAGTACATGTGGCTGATTGCCGTATGCGTTCCCCACCACAAACTGCTCGGGCGCCCGCTCGAACGCATCGGGGTTCTTCAGCCAGTCGTTATATTCCTCGTTGGTCATGCGGATATCCGTGCCGTAGGGGCCAACGAAAACCCCGTTCTCCAAAAAGTTTCCGCCGCTGAGTCGGACGGTTCGGGTCTCATAGGCGCGTGTCTTGGCAGTGCCGTCCAGGCAATGAACCGTCAGCGGATGGCCGTCCACGGTGCGTCCGAGATCCTTCCCCTCCCCGGCGGTCAGGGTGTCCCAGCCCACCAGATAGCCGTTGTAGGTGATGTCCCGTCCCACGTCCAGCAGGGCGTACTCCCCGATGTGGATGATCCCCGAGGGGATGGAGAAGACCTCGTCGTCCTTGTAGGCGGGCAGTTGATCCGCCCAGGCCATGGCGAAATAGGAGCCTGTATCATAGGTCAAGGCATGGCAGGCGAGGATGCGGGTATTGGGATGGAGAGCCGTAGCGCCGGGGCGGTTATCGGCGGTAGCCACGGCCACCATGTAGGGATTGGCAGAGCTTCCCAGGTAGAGAATATTGCCGTACAGATTGTAGATGGGCGCGTCCATGGGGAAGGCCTTGTGATCCAGCTCGCGGAGTCCGGCGGGCAGGGTGACCTCCCGCAGGTCTGCCTGATTGCGGAAGGCATAGGCGTCAATGGCCACCACCACGTCCCCGTCGGGGGAGTAATTGGGAATATGGAGAGCTTCATACTGCCGGTGCAGTTGGCCGCGCACGAGTACACAGGTGCCGTTTCCATAGCTCTTGTAGCGGAGACCCTCCTCGTCGGTGGAGGTCTTTCCCGCGGGGACTCGGTCTCCCTCGTCGGGAAGGGTAACGGCTTCCTCGGTGACGGCTTCTGTGGGTACCTCCTGCTCTCCCGTGCCTGCCGGAGCATGGTTATCGGGGGCGTTGGGCGGGATTCCGTCACCGGCTTGATTCCCGCTCCTCACACCCAAGCGCACGATGGCCGTCAGCACGCCGAGGGACACCACGGCACAGATGATGGCTACACCCCAGCCGCTGTTTGCAAAGCGGAGGAAGGGGTTGTTCCCTCTCTCGCGGGTACGGCGCGCGGGAGCGGCCGATGCGTCGGGGAGCATCCCTTCTTCAATGAAAGCATCGTTCAGTCCGTCCAGTTCCTCAAAGAGGCGGAGGGCTTCATCAAACTGACTCATACGCGGTACCCCCTTTCGGAAAGATGCTTGCGGAGCCGCTCGCGGATGCGGAAAAGCCGCTGGTTCAGGGTGTTTTCCTTGATACCGTATGCCTTGGCCAGCTGTGTCGGGGTATAGCTATGCCAGTAGCGCCCCACAAAGAGCTTGCGGTCCAGCTCGTCCAACCCTGCTACGAAGCTGTTGAGGGCTTCCCGCAGCTCGGAAGAAGAGGCGGCATCGGCGGGAGAGCCGTCGGGGTCGGGGAGGCACTCCGAGAGCTCGTGGATGGGGGTGTCGGGGGCATGGCTTCGCTTGTCCGCGTGCTCACGGCGGTAGCGGGAGATGGCCAGATTACGGATGATGTGGGCGAGGTAGGTGCGGAGCACGCCCGGGCGCTTGGGGGGAATGGTATTCCAGGCGCGGAGCCATGTGTCGTTGACGCACTCCTCGGAATCGGGGTGGCTGTTCAGTATCCGCATGGCCACGCCAAAGCAGTACGCCCCGTGGGCGTTGGCGGTCTCGCTGATGGCACGCTCGTCCCGGGCGAAGTACAGCTCGATGATCTCGTGATCGGTCATGGCGGCTTCCTCCTTTCGTAGGGATATATAGGCGATGGCAGAATGTTTAAATTGGGGTTTATCGGTGGGTTGGCACCGGCCTTGGTAAGCCTT
>JAZSBH010000043.1:0-8103 GCA_045602325.1 Eubacteriales bacterium
AATTCACCCCTTTGTCTCGACCCCAAGTCGCAGTTTTCTCTTATCGGGTAAATGAAATCCGTTGGTTGAGCCAAGTAGGTCTCTACCCGAGGTGGTCGGCGCTCCGCCGACACCTCGGCCGTTTGGCTAACTGCGACTTGACAGCGTATCAGGCCATTTGCCCACTGGCAAATGGGCACGCAAATAAGGCGATAGGATTCTTAAGGAAAGTACCGTGGGTACTTTCCTTAAGTGGCGTTCTTTTGGTACTTTTCTTTCGACAAGGAAAGAAAAGTACATAAAAAATTTAAACTCCCCTATAATCTGCAATTTGAAATAATGATTGTAATCGGAACGCTTTATCCGAAAAGCGCCTCCTCCACCTCAGCACAAAGGTAGTGGTAGATGGGCAGGTGATACTCCTGGACGCGGTAGGTGTCGCGGGCGGGGACTTGCACCGCCACATCGGCCAAAGCCGAGAGGGCAGAATCTGCCTCCCCCGTCAGAGCCAGTACCTTTAGTCCCTTGGCACGGGCGGCCTTGGCGGCCAGAACCACGTTGCGGGAGCTTCCGGAGGTGGACAGGCAAATAAGGGTATCCCCCGCCTGTCCCAAAGCCCACACGAGTTGAGCGAAAATCAAGGCAGGATCGGTATCGTTGCAGACCGCCGTGACCGCCGCCGTCTGGGCGGGGAGGGAGATGGCGGGAAGACCGCCTTGGAGCTGACCCGCCAACAAGTACAGGTCGGGGTCAGCCTCCCCTTCGGGCAGACTGTCCGCCAAGGCTATGCAATCCTCCTCGGAAAGCGGGCGGTGAGTAAGAAAGCCCTTCAAGAGCTCTCCCGCAATGTGGTCGCAGTCGGCACAGGAGCCGCCGTTGCCACAAAGAAGAAGCTTATGACCTTCCCGGTAGGTGTCGATCAGCCGATCCCGGGCGGTTTCAATGGAAGGCGCACAGTCCGCCAATGCGGGGTGGTTCCGTATCAAAATATCCATAGATATACGCATAATCATTCCTCAAATCAAAGCAATTCTATATGTTTTTTTATGAAAGTTTTTGGGATTCTCAAACCCTTTTCGAAAAAAGGGTTTGAGCCGCCGGAGGCCGCTCCACCATTCTCCCGCTCCTTACTCTCACCCCATCAGCACGGCGCGGCAGGGAGCACCCTCGCAGCCGCCCAGGTTCAAGGGGACGGCAGACAGGAGATACTTTCCTGCGGGAACGTGAGAAAGCACCACACCCTCCAGAAGCACCACGTCGGCGTTCATGAGAACCAAATGCACCGCCAAAGGGGCATCCTCAGGTCCGACGGTCTGGCTTTCGTTTCCGATGAGTTTCAGGGGTGCGTCGGCAAAGACCCGGGCGGCCTCCACGGTAACGGTGGCCTTGCCCGCGATCAGCAGACGATCGGGCGCACCCGCCGCCACGGCGTAGCCCAGCATCCGACGGGCATCCTCGGCAGTCACGTTCCCCTCGTGATGGGTTACGTAGCAATCCCCCAGAAAAATCGAGGGATCCAGTTGATCCACCGTCTTGCCGTTGATCAGAAAATGGGCGGGCGCATCAATGTGAGTTCCATTGTGGGAGCACATGGAAAAGGCGGTCAGATTGCACATACTTCCCTTGGTGATCTCGCCCAACACCTGACAGGCAGGCTTGGGGTCACCGGGAAATACGCGGCAGGAAAAAACTTCTTGAGAAATATCGTAGATCATAACAGCTCCTTACGTATGTTTCATCCCCTCAATGGCTACAGTCAGGGCGGCCATATCCCCCACCGTTTCGGTCAGCTCGGCGGGAACGATCTCGCAGACCGACAGATTGGGAGCCAGGCACTCCTCGAGGAGAACCTCGTTCATGGCATCAACCAGCAGATCGGCGGAACGGGCGTAGATGCTGCCCAAAACAATGCGTTCGGGGTTGAGCAGGTCAATGAGAATGGCCATGGCGTATCCCAGGCGTCTGCCGCACTCCTTCCAAACCGCCAGGGCGGTGGGATCGGGGGGATCGGCATGGGCAGCGTTGGCCATGGAGAGAGCGGTCACACTGTCAAGGTCATCCGCGGTGGGGCAGAAAGCAGGAGTTCTTCCCTCTTGGATGGCACGGAGGGCATAGCGCTGACCCAACTTGCGGAGTCCGCCACCCGAGCAGAAGCCCTCCACCGAGCCGATCTTGTAGTAGCCCATGGGGCCGTCGGAGTCCAGTCGGATATGGCCGATCTCCCCTGCGTTATCGTTGGTGCCGGCGTAGAGCTTTCCGTCCAATATCAACCCCGCGCCAAAGCCGGTGCCAAAGGTGCAGAACACCATGTTCCGGGTTCCCCGACCTGCACCGAACCGCCATTCGGCCAGCGCACAGGCGTTGGCGTCGTTGCAGAGGAAGGCGGGCAGCCCCGTACGGGCAGTCAGCTCATCCGTAATGGGTACGTCCACCCAGCCGAGAAGATTGGGTGGCTCCTGAATGATCCCCTTTCGGGAGTTCAGAGGACTTCCGCAGGACACCCCGATGGCTATGGGAATCTCTCCCAAGGTAATTCCGTCGGTTATGAGTTTGTCCACGTTTTCGTAAATCGTATTTTGGGTCTCGGCAGGGGTGGTAGTGGGAAAGCGAACCTTGGCAGTCACATTTCCGGCTTCATCCCCGCGGACAACGGCACACTTAGTGCCGCCAATGTCCACACCGATATAGTAGTTCATAACATTCTCCATTCTCGGATCTCCAAGCATCCCGAATCAATATTTCTTCTTATGCCGCACCAGAAGGAAGACGAATACGCCGACTACCAACGCCACCAGCGCAACCACGACGGCGATCACCGGAAGGGGAGAGGCTTGGGATGCGGCCACGTCACCCGTGACGTAGATACCCGCCAGCCCCAGATGGTTTGCCGAGTACAGGTTGCCGTCCACATCGTATTCCAGAAGCAGGGTGAGGGTCACCTCATCCTCCATATCCAGTTGCGCAGTAAATTCCTCCACATCGAACACGGCGGTCTGCCAGACGCCGTCCTTGACCTGACGGACCGATGCCTCATAGATCATCTCCCCATCCCCCTGGGAAGCCGCTCCCTTGGCGTGTCTTGTCAGCCGCAGGGTCACGCTGGGCTTTTGGCGAGTGGACGAGTCGGAGGATACGGCAGGATCCGGTAAAAATCCCGCGTACAGGTCAAGGATCAGATCTTCCCCGCCCATCAGCCTAGTTGCAGGAACCGTTGCTGTGATTCCCATGGGATCGCTCACGGCGGAGCGGTCGAAGCGGGCGTACAGAGCCGCCGAATTCAGGGTTTCGGCGTGATACAGCTCCAGATAGGTCAATTCACCCGCGTCTTTGAATCCATGGAGTGTCCCTTGATCGAAGGAGAACAGGGGGAGCGCTTTTCCGTGGGAGGTTGCAAAGCTCTTCAGTTCTCCGCTTCCCCTCACAACGGTTACGGGCTGGGATCCGCCTGCCAGCATCCGCTCCAGCTTGGTAAAGGGTTCTCCGATGATGGCAGTCAAGTCGTCGGACAAAGCCACGGCATCTGACGTGTCGACCTGCTTGAACGTATCGTACAACGGGCGCCTGTCGGCAATCACGCAATTTTCCTCCACCTGCTTGACCGTCCAGATACCGCACAGATCCTCGGTCTCCGCCGTTTCTGCGGAATCTGCATAGGAATCGTAGATCAGGGCTTCCACAGACCCGTTTTGCACGCAGGTCATGTAGGCGTAAGCGTAGGAAGCGGCCTGACAGAGATCACTTTCATGGGAAGGGGTGCCACCCATAAGCACAGCAGGGATCGACATCCCGCTGACGAGCAATTTCCGTTGCTCACCGTCGGGGGTACGGTAGGCATTACCTGTCAGAAGATCGGTCAAGGTCCCCAGACTTTGAACCGTGTAATTGCGAGCATCGTCATCCGCATCCGCCACCCAGACGGAAGTGGTGTCGACAGAAAGCTCACAGGACGGATACCAATCGTAATTTCCACCCATCATGCATTCATTGTTAAAGGCGGACAGGAAGGCGGGAATATCCCAGTGACCGTCGGGGGTAGGGACAATGCGGGAGCTATCCAGGGCAATATACACCCGTCCGTCGGAAGTATGGGACTTGATGGCGGTGTTGGCCACTCGCACCAGCTTTTCGTAATTGGTCACGTAATCATCCAAAGGCAGATTCCCTGCGTAATTATACACCGATTCGTGATTGACACGATACCCCAGAATGAAAGATGTCACGGGCATAGAACCGTCCGAGGGAGTGGCGTAACGATTCGCCATGAAGTCAAAGAAGCCCTCCATGATCTCCACCGCTGTTGAATTGGTCATGTTGACCGCATAGGCCTCTGCAGGATTCATATCCTCCACGATATTCATGAGAAAATAGAGAGCCAACGGAGTGTGCTCGGTATACTCCCCCAACACAAACCGCAGGTAGACGTTTACCCCCGCGGATGTGTAGGCCTTTACAGTCTCGTCCAGCTTGGCCAGTTCATCGGCATGCAAATAGGCCGTCGTACCGTTCCATACGTAAGACACCGCCCCTTCCTGCCAGTCGTTCAGGATGAGCTTTTCCATGTGCACGTTCACCACCGTGTGGGAGATCCCTAAACGGATGGCGTCGGCGGGATGATCCGAGACCAGACCCTTGATGGCCCTATCCACCACCATTCCCCCGTTGCTTGTAGCCATATCCGACAGATCGGTGACGAATTTGGGAAAGGTCAAAGCCGTATAACGACGGGTCGCAGAGTCATAGGATGCAACCAGGAAGGAGGAGTACAAGCGGGAGCGCATACCATCGGCGGCAGTCACCTTGAAGGTGATCTTGTCCTTGGGTTTGACCTCTGCTATAGGATCCAACTCAACCAGATTCACATCCGCGGCATACGATGCGGGAATTTCAAAAAGGTAGACCTTTTTCTCTTTATAGGAATCCAAAAAGCCATTGGTCAACACGGCTGTGACCGTGATGTTCCCTTTTCCGTCGGTGACGACCGAGACCACCTCGTTATGACCGACGGCGGGCTTTTCCTGACAGCCGATCAGTCCCGAAGGCAAAAGGAAACAAAGGCACAAAAGGCAGACGAGGGCGGCGCGAAGGCTTCGTTGCGTCATGGCAACCTCCTTATGGATACACCCGCGGCACGCGGGCGGTAATCAGACAGAGTAATTCGTAGGGAATGGTGCTCGCGCGGTCAGCCAATGCCTCCAGCTGGGCGGAGGTCTGTCCGAAGAGGGTCACAGGAGTCCCCACCGTCACGGGCAGATCGGTCACGTCCACCATACACTGATCCATGCAAATGCGGCCAACGATGGGCGCAGTCACTTCCCCGTCCGGCGTGTGAAAAGTCACCGAAGCCCCCGAAAAGGCACGGATCCAGCCGTCGGCGTAGCCAACGGGAAGGGTAGCCAGAGTGCGGGGGGTTTCGGAGGAATAAGTGCCGCCGTAGCCCACTGTCTCCCCGGGGAGCAGGGTGTGGATATGGGTGACAACCGTCTCCAGCTTCATGGTTGGCTTGGTGTGTGTCATCCCTGTGTCGTTTGGGAAATCCACCCCGTAGCCGTAGAGATTGATCCCCAGCCGCACCGCGTTCATGCATCCCTCGGGCAGGGCGTGAGGAAAACGGATGGAGGCCGCGCTGTTGCAGACGTGGCAGACCCGGGGGCGAATACCCCGCTCTGCCAGACCGTCCAAAACCTGACGGTAACGGGCATACTGGGTCATGGTTAGGCTGTCGGGAGTATTCATTTCGGCGTCATAATCCTCGTCTGCGCGGGAAAAATGGGTAAAGAGACCGTCCAAGATCAGTCCACCGTCGGCATTTGACAGGCCATCCTTGCACAAGGCTACAAGAGATTGTACAGTTTGAGCTATTTCGTCATCGGTGTGGGCAGGGTAGCCAATGCGGTTCATGCCGGTATCCAGGGCGGCGTGGACACGAACGGTCACCTGCGCCTCCCTCGCACAGGCCAGAAGACGGCGGGCGTAATCCTCGGACAGGAGGGTTGTGGTAATACGGTACGCCTTTAGTATGGGAGCGTTTTTGGGGTCGGTGTAGCCCAGCACCAGAATGTCGGTATCACGGTCAGTGGCCGAGCCCGTGAGCAGCTCCCGCAAGAGCCGCCGCAGGGCCACCGCTTCCTCCAGGCAAGCCACTGCAAAGGAGCGGCATCCCGCCGAAAGCAACGCATTGACCACGGGGCGGATGCCGTGCCCGTAGGCGTCGGCCTTCACCACGGCGATGGCGTAGGTATGGGGAGAAACCGCCTGCACCGGGGACAGGAGGGCATGGTAATTCTGTACC
The DNA here is from genome assembly GCA_045602325.1 of Eubacteriales bacterium. Taxonomy (GTDB): domain Bacteria; phylum Bacillota; class Clostridia; order Oscillospirales; family CAG-272; genus CAMEON01. The sequence goes on from JAZSBH010000043.1 coordinate 6,269, forward strand.
AGTGTATGGGTGTCGATGACCGCGCGCACCCGAAGACCGGGGAGCAGGGGAAAGGATTCGTGGAGACGGATATGGTTCATAGGTATCTCGATTCGTGTATGTGTCAGTAGGTATAGTTCTTCTATTTTAGTATAGCATATTTCCCCCTGATTTTCAAGTGGAGAAGTGATTTTTTAGCAAGATTTTTTGTGGAGATTGTACAAAATACTGCGGCGCAGTAGGGGAGTGTTGACAAAATTATGAAATATGATATAATACTTATGAAAAGGATGTAAGATTTCGAGATTTTTGGTGTCTTATAGAGTAGAGAACCAGCATGAAAGGAGAAGCCTCTATGAAAAAGTGTGTTGCCCTGGGTCTGACCGTACTTATGCTCCTATCCCTTCCCCTCTGCATTGCCGCCTGCTCCAAAAAAGAAAAGCTCCCCGCCGATTTCGTCAAGGGAGATGAGGTGGTGGTGGACAATGAGACGCCCTTTGTGTATGACGAGACCTCGGTTCGTTACTACACGACCACCGAGGACGGAAAAGAATACAAATTTGACGTGGAGGATTACGTCTATCGGTTAGGCGAGGATTCGGTGCGCACCCACGCGCAGATGACCTCCATCTTTGGCAACAAAATTCTGCGTCACTTTACCGAAGGGGACAAGGACATCTACTACTCGGTCTACTCCCTGCCCGATAACAAGCTGTTTTACCTCTTCTTCCATATCAAGGACGGCGTATACTACGTGGATATGGATTACCATGCCTATATGTTTCAAATATACGACGCCCGCGACGATGGATTCGAGGGACTTTTGTACGAGCAGGATTTTCCCGCCGTTATCCTGGGTGACAGGCTCCCGGCGGAGTGCTACCTAGAGAACCATACCCCCCAGGAGATCGAGCGGAGGAATAATCTTGAATGGGAGTTTTACGGTGAGCATTGCGACCGCGCGGGTCTGACCACCGACCCCTTCATATCCGACTACTACTGCGAGCTGTACGAGCAGGGTCGTCACAAAGAGCTGGACGGAGCCATCCGTTGCATCCAGTCGGTTTCCTTCGATACCATCACCAAGGGGGAGACCGAGGCCGACGACGTGGTCTACCACGGCACCTACGTTTACGATATATACGTCCATACGGACGGCACGGGTGTCCTCCATTTCTATCACTTCAACGCCGACAGCTACCCCAGGTATACCGCTTGGCAAACCGAGGTGATCACGCTCTCCCCTGCAGAAACGGCCACGCTGAAATCCCTGCTCGACGAATGGGATTTTGTCAATATTCCCACCTGGAATCCCGAAGAGCGTTCGGGCTTTGACGGAGAAACCACCACGGTATACGTCGAGGGTTTAGGACACAGCAATCTGACCTCCATGTGGTCAGCCTCCGAGCGCGACGCGGTCTACCATATCCGCGAGGCCATTGAAGAGATCGTTCGTGACCGCGTAACCGTAAAGCGTGGGCGGATCTACAACGAAAAGGAACTTGAGGACATATTCCCAAAGCCTACAGCGCCCACATCGTAATTATGCATACTAGCCGATTGCATAATTAGGAAAACCGCAATTTTCCGGGGTATTATCCCCATACCGTAGGGGCGACCTGTGGTCGCCCGTCAACCTAAAAAACGATACACACCAACATTTTTTGTGTGTGCGAGCGACCACAGGTCGCCCCTACGGGTGGTTTTTCAACACCCCGATAAACTGCAGGGCATCTCTAAAAACTCACCATGCTCACACCTGTGTAACAAATTTGTGTTATAATAAGGGAAATCAAGCAAAGGAGCAAAAGAGATGGGAAACAGAGGGATTTTTGACGAGGATATTCGACTGGCGA
>JAZSBH010000044.1:0-3345 GCA_045602325.1 Eubacteriales bacterium
CGCCCGCACACTTTTTCCTTTTTGTCAACCCCTTTTTCAAAAATTCTTTAACTTTTTTGCAAAAAAAGAGCCAAGTCCATTTCTGAACTTGGTTCTTTTCTTAACTTAATGACATTGCGGTTGAGCGCTCTCTTTTGTTGATAGAACTCACGTGCGTCTCTCCGGCAATTTCCGCACGAAATCGGTGATCTCGTTGCCCACGGCGGCAACCTCGGAGATGAATTCCTTGGTGGTCATGCGGGAGACGCCGGCGGTGACGGCGGAGATCTGGAGCAGATAGTCCCCTGTGACCACGCGGATGCTGTAGTCGGGACCCAGGTCGTGGATGACCTTCTCGATGTAGGCGTCGGCGGTCTGGTTTTGCTTGGTGTAGACCACGCGGTAACCGTCTTTGACGAATTCCGAGCCCATACCGTCCTTGACCAGGTAGGCGTCGAATACTAGGAGCAGCTCGGTTTTGGTGAAGGCCACGTAACTGGCCAGAATGTCCATGAGGGTATCCCGTGCTTTTTCCAGACTGAACGCGGCGGTTTCGGTCAGTAGATCCCAGGCGTAGATGAGGTTATAGCCGTCAATGATGACCATGCGGCGGGCGGGCTTTGGTGGCTTGGGCTTATGTTGTTTGGTATTCGGAGCGGCGGCTACGGTCTTGGGCTCGGTGTAGCGGCGGCGCTTGATGGGGCCGAACTCCCGGAGCATGATGGCTTCCAGCTCCTCGTCCGAAAGGCGATACTGTTTAGCCAGTCCCGATGCGCGGGGAATGATCGCTGCTGCCGTGCTCTCCGGGGCAGACAGATTGACCGCATTGTCCAGGTGCTTGTGGGCGTCCACCTCCTGCCAGGGAATGACTACGCCTGTGCCGTGGGAGCAGAACACCGAGTGCGGGGTGTTTTCCGAATCCCCCTCGGGATCGTAGCCTGCGGAGGCTACGAGCTCGTCTTGATTATGACAGGGCTCATAGCCATCGGAGGTGCAGAACAACCGCCCTTGTCCGCGGGTGTAGGAGATGACCTCCCGCGGGTAATCGTGGAGGGTAGAAACCGGCCCGCGTCCCGTCAGGGTGGAGGTTTCCTCATTGCCGGATTCCACCTCAAAGGTGGTGTGGCGGTTCTGCAGGTCGGTCATGGCGCGTCCCACGTAGGCCGCAGGGACTTCCAGACGGAATTTATAGTAGGGCTCCAGCAGGACACAGCCCGCCTTCATGAGTCCGTGGCGGACGGCGCGGAGGGTGGCCTCGCGGAAGTCGCCGCCCTCGGTGTGCTTGAGGTGGGCGCGGCCTGCTACCAGGGTGATCTTGGTATCGGTGAGCAAGGCTCCCGTCAAGGTGCCTCGGTGATCCTTTTCGTAGAGGTGGGAGAGGATGAGCCTTTGCCAGTTGGTATCCAAGGCGTTTTCGGGGACGTGACTGTCAAAGATCAAGCCTGCTCCGGCGGGCTGGGGCTCCAGAAGAAGCTGTACCTCGGCATAGTGGCGCAGTGGCTCGAAATGCCCTGTACCCAGGGTTCGTCCTGCAATCTTTTCCTTGTAGAGAATGCGTCCCGTATCCAGCTCACAGTCCAGGCCGAAGCGGTCGGCAATGAGGCGCTTCAAAAGGTCGATCTGGATATCGCCCATGAGGCGGGCTTCGATCTGGGAGAGTTCGCTGTTCCAGCAGAGGTGCAGGGAGGGCTCCTCCTCCTCCAATTCCTTGAGCTTGGGAAAGGCGACCCGCACGTCCACGTTCTCGGGGAGAGCGATACGGTAGGAAAGGACGGGCTCCAGTAGGGGCTTGCCCGTATCGACTTCGTGGCCGAGGCCCTGTCCCACGTAGGTGGCGGAGAGCCCGATGACGGCGCAGATCTCCCCGGCGGTCACGCGATCCACTTGCTCGAACTTATCCCCTGAATACAGGCGGATCTGGCTGATCTTTTCGGTCATTCGCTTGCCGTCGGCGGAGAAATACACCACCTCGTCCCGCACCGAGAGTGTCCCGCCCGTGATCTTCATGTAGGTCAAGCGGGCATTCCCTGCACGGGCTATTTTATAGACCTTGGCGGCGAATGCTTCGGTCTCGTACACGGGGGCCAGGGTGTAGGTGTCCAGGATATGTAACAGATGGGCGACTCCGTCGGTGCGGAGCGCTGCGCCGAAAAGCAGGGGGAACAGCTGGCGCTGACTGATGAGAGCCGCGATCTCGGGATCTCCGATGGGCTCGCCGGCCAGCACCGTGTCCAGAAGATTCTCGTGGACGAAAGCCAGCTTGTCGTCCAGCTCGGCCTTGGTCTGGGCCTCGAAAAAGGCCACGCAGAGGGGGGATAGCGCCTTTTGCAAATCACGCTCCAACTCTTCTTTGCGTTTGACGGCGATGTCGGTTTTGTTGACGAAGATCAGGGTGGGCACGCGGTAATGCTCCAGAAGCTGCCAGAGGGTGCGGGTGTGATTCTGCACCCCATCGGGAGCGGATACCACCAGAATGGCGTAGTCCAGAAGCGCGAGGGTGCGCTCGGTCTCGGCAGAGAAATCCACGTGGCCGGGGGTGTCCAGCAGAATGAGGTCGTAGGACTCGGTGGAGAACCGTGCCTGCTTGGAGAAAATGGTGATGCCCCGCTCCCGCTCTACGGGATTCGTATCCAGGAAGGTGTTCTTATGATCCACCCGTCCCAGGGTGCGGAGCTTACCCGAGATGTACAGGAGGGCTTCGGACAGGGTGGTCTTGCCTGCGTCCACGTGGGCGAGGATGCCGATGGTGAGTTTCTTTTTCACGGTGGGAAGGCCTCCTTTCTTGGATTGTTTTACGGTGCATACGCTATCTCATATTATAATATACCCGGCTGTCTTTGTCAAGAGGGGAAGGTGTTTTCGGGGGTCAAACGGAAGCCCGCGAAAAGGAGCGACTTCAAATTGCAGTATATCGGTGAGTTTCTTTTCTGTACTTTTCTGCCAATAGCGGCAGAAAAGTACCAAAAGAACGCCACCAAAGGGCTGGGCGCCCTCTGGACACCTGTTTTTTCTATATGGGTCTGTTTGACAGAGGATATACACGGCGGGGGATTCGAAAAGCGCTCCGCCAAAGCCAGCGGAGATGCTTTTCTCACGCCCCGCCCACCTCAACCCAGGGTGGGCGCGGCTTATCCCTCTTGTAAAACCATAGTTTTTGCCGCGTGGGAGGGGGAGCGTGTTACCCCTTATCTACCAGAAGGTAGCCGCCGCTCCCGTGCCTATGGGCAAGAAGCGAAGGCAAACCGCTCGGAGAAGCGATCTACTTTCCCACCGAGTTGGGCGGCCAACCGCACGGTCGTCACTCTGACGACCGTGCGGCTCTATGGCAAACTGCGACTTAACAGCGCGTTGGCCATTTTGCCCACT
>JAZSBH010000045.1:0-2685 GCA_045602325.1 Eubacteriales bacterium
GAGTCCAGAACCCTTTTTGCAAAAAGGGTTCTGGTGGGGTGCAGGGGTGAAACCCCTGCCCGACAAACCCAAATTTGAAGTAAACTTACATTTTGGAGAAACAACATGATCGTTTTATCTACAACCGACCTGACCCTGCGATTCGGTACCACCTCGGTGCTGGAAAAGGTCTCCTTCTCGGTGGACGAGCGGGACAAGCTGGGCATCATCGGTGTTAACGGGAGCGGAAAATCCTCCCTTTTCAAGCTGTTGACCGGGGAATACGAGCCCACTGAGGGCGAGGTGTTTTTGTCCAAGGGCAAGAGCATGGGAATACTGACCCAGGAGGGTGCCTTTGACGAGGACGGCGAGGACGGCACGGGGGAGGAATCTGCCCTTCAGCACATGGTGCACGCATTTCCCGCCTTGCTCAAAGCCGAGGCCGAGCTGGAGGAAATGCAGAAGGCTCTGGAAGTAGGCGCCGAAGTCATTGGCATTGCTGAATACGACCGCGTGACCCGCGCCTATTCTGCCCTCCATGAGAAATTCATCCGCGATGGCGGTTTGGAATTCCGCGGCCGTTGTGTGGGGATCCTACGGAGCCTGGGCTTCGACGATACCCTGGCGAATATGCCCGTGAAATATTTGAGCGGAGGCCAAAAGACCCGTCTGGCGTTGGGTATTCAGCTCTCCCGCAAGCCCGACGTGCTCCTCTTGGACGAGCCCACCAACCACTTGGATATCGAAACTTTGGGCTGGCTGGAGCGGTTCTTGGCGGACTACGATGGATGCGTCATGGTGGTCTCCCACGACCGTTACTTCCTCGACCGCGTCACCAACAAGACCCTCTGCATTCAGAACCACCGCGCCAAGCTCTATAGTGGCGGCTACACCAAGAGTATGGAGCAGCGCCGCATTGACCGTGAAATTCAGGAGAAGCACTACCGCGATCAGCAAAAGGAGATCGCCCGTCAAGAGGCCTACATCGCCCAGCAGAGAGCCTGGAACCGGGAGCGCAACATCATCGCCGCCGAGTCTCGCCAGAAGATGCTGGATAAAATGGTGCGGGTGGAAAAGCCCGAAAACGCCCCCAAGCCCATCCGTCTGAAATTCACAGCCTCCCGCCCCAGCGGCAACGACGTGCTGGATCTGCGGGACGTGTCCATGGGCTTTGACGGACGGATGCTGTTTGAGCATCTCAATTTTCTGGTGAAGAAGGATGATCGCCTGCTTGTCCTGGGTCAGAACGGCTGCGGAAAATCCACGCTGATCAAGCTGATCATCGGTAAACTAGAGCCTGTTTCGGGCATCATTGAGGCGGGCTATAACGTGGAGATCGGCTACTACGACCAGGAAAACCAGAATCTTGACCCCGACAGCACCGTGCTGGACGAGCTGTGGGATGCCTACCCCCGCATGACCGAGACAGAAATCCGCAACACGTTGGGGCAGTTCCGCTTCGTGGGCGAGGACGTTTACAAGCAGGTCAGCGTTCTGTCGGGCGGCGAGCGGGCACGGCTGACTCTGGCCAAGCTCATCCTGTCCAAAATGAATCTGCTCGTCTTAGACGAGCCCACCAACCATCTGGATATTGACTCCCGCGAGGCCTTGGAGACTGCCCTGGAGGGCTTTGACGGCACCATCTTTGCGGTGTCCCACGACCGTTATTTCATTGAAAAGCTGGCCACCCGCATCGTGGAGATCACCCCCGGGCAGGGCGCGAGCGTGGTGAACGGGCAGACAGGCGGGGATTTCACCGACTACCGCATTGAGCACAAGGGTGAGGCCTACACCGAGTACCGTTCCTTCATGGAGGCGCGGAAGACGGGGAATGCTGTACGACCCACGGTCATGGGTTCGACTCCCACGACCTCGGTGTGTGACACTCCCACCGCTTCCAAGGAGGCCTACCAGCAGGCCAAGGCATCCGCAGCTGAGGCGAGAAAGAAAAAGAACCGCATCGACAAGCTCCAAAAGGAGGCCGAGCGGCTGGAGAATGAGATCGAGGAAATCGACGCCGAGCTGAACGGCTCCGCCGCCAGCGATTACATCCGCGCCGCCGAGCTGGATACACGAAAAAATGCGTGCGAGGAAGCACTCATGGCGGTGTATGAGGAGCTGGAGGAGTTGGAAGGGTAAATCAAAAAAGGAGATACGGATATACACGGGGCTTCGTAAAACAGTTATTTTGAAAAATGCTTGAAAACGACTGTTTTCAAGGGACGGCGTGACTTCGGTCACGCCGTTTCCTTTTTCGCAAGTTCTTCCAAAGGGATAAAGCCGATGCCGTCATATTCAATGTGGATCTTCTGTCTGCGCTTGCCGCTGGACTTGTCAGGCGCTTCCACATAGATTGCCTTTATCAGCTCTCGCAGCATACATAACCAACTGAATGTGTTTTAGCACCATTCGCTCCAACACGGACTCACGGATAAAGTGTGTTCCGCACTTGTCCTTGTGTTTCCAATGTAGCGAACAATCGAAGAACGCTCCCTCACGTTTGCCGTTGTTGGTGGCTCCATAGTACAGCTTCTCACCGCAATCAGCACAGTACACCAAACCGGAAAGATTGCAAAGGTCTCTCACTATATTCGGAATTTCAAAGAGCAGTTTTCAACGGGATCAGAAAAAGATCACTCTACTGGTTAGGACATTTAGGAGCAAATTATCAACGGTCTGGAAAACGCTTTTTGAAAACTGTCCTCA
>JAZSBH010000046.1:0-9007 GCA_045602325.1 Eubacteriales bacterium
AAACCCCCTGTCACAAAGAAGATCGCAGGTATTCTTCGTGCCGTGGCAGGTACACCTCATCCCAAGAATTTCACTTCGGTGGTAATCTGCGCCGCCGGTAGCTCCACCCGCATGGAAGCGCTCATGGGTGAGACCCGAAAACAGTTCATGGAGCTGGACGGTATGCCTGTGGTTGCCCGTACTCTGCAAGCCTTTGAAGCGGCTGACACCATCCACGAGATCATCGTGGTCGCCCGCGAGGACGAGCTTCCACTCTATGAAAATTTCAAGGAGACCTACGGACTGACCAAGCTGACTAAGGTCGTCAAGGGTGGTGCCACACGTCAGGAATCCGCTCGGCTTGGTTCAGACGAGGTAGACGAGCGCTGCAAATTCGTAGCGGTTGCCGACGCGGCACGGTGTCTCATTACCCCGGACGAGATCCAGAAGGTCTGTCACGCCGCTTACCAGTGGAATGCCGCATCGGCGGGCGTCAAAGCCACCGATACAGTCAAGGTCTGTGACTCCTCGGCATTTATTGACTCCACCCCCGATCGGGACTACGTCTGGATGGCACAGACCCCCCAGGTGTTTGCCCTGAATCTCTACCGCGCCGCCGCGTACGTCGCTCGCGACGAGGATTTCAAGGCCACCGACGACAATCAGATGCTGGAGCACATCCGGGTTCCTGTAAAGATGGTTGCCTGCAGTCGGGAAAATATCAAGATTACCGAGCCCTCGGACGTGATCTTTGCCACCGCCATTCTGGAGGCACGAAAGAAGACAGCTTCCTCCAAGGAGGCCACCAAATGAGAATCGGTCACGGATACGACGTGCATCGTCTTGTAGAGGGACGAAAGTGCATCATCGGCGGGGTGGATATTCCCTTTGAAAAAGGACTTCTCGGCCACTCCGATGCAGACGTGCTCCTGCACGCGATCATGGACGCGGTGCTGGGTGCCATGGCGGCGGGAGATATCGGGAAACTGTTTCCCGACAACGATCCCGCTTACAAGGGCGCCGACAGTCTGGCGTTGACCCGCCGTGTAGCAGCGGTTTTGAATGAGAAGGGATATCACCTTGTCAATGTGGATGCTACGGTGATCGCCCAAGCGCCTAAAATGGCCCCCCACATCCCTGCCATGCGAGCCAATATTGCCGATGCCTTTTCGGTGGATATCGACTGTGTAAGCGTCAAGGCTACCACCGAGGAACGGTTGGGCTTTACGGGGGCGGGTGAAGGCATTGCCGCCCATGCGGTCTGCCTGATCGAATGATTTCCCCATAAAAAAGAGTCGGCACCCATTGGCACCGACCCGAGACACGCGCCGTGCGGCGTGCCCGCTGTCCCACGTCCTGTGCTTTCACCCTACGGCTTTCCCGCACGGACACGGCGCGGATATCTCATACACCATGTTATGACAGAATTCGACCATACGTTACATAGTCTGCGGCTCATCCGAGCCGAGACGGAAAGGAATCGTCATGCTTTACATTGCTCCTTCCCTGCTGGCTGCTGATTTTTCAGATCTGCGCAACGAGATCTCCCGCATGGAGGATGCGGGTGCCAATTACCTGCACCTGGACGTGATGGACGGTCATTTCGTCCCCAATATTTCCTTTGGTGCTGAGCTGATTTCTAAAATCCGCCCTCATACCAACCTGTTTTTCGACGTACATCTCATGATTTCGAACCCTCTTACCTATGCAGACAATTTCATCAAAGCAGGAGCCGATATCATTACCTTCCATTATGAGAGCGTCGAAGATCCTATGGCTACTCTGAAAGCCATCAAAGCCAAGGAGATCCCCTGCGGCATCGCCATCTCCCCCAAGACCCCCGCCGAAGCGATCTTTCCCTTCGTAGGTGTGGCTGACATGATTCTGGTCATGACGGTGGAACCCGGATTTGGCGGCCAGTCACTGATCCCCGAATGCCTGGACAAGGTACGTGCCATTCGCCGTTACGCCCAGAGCAAGGGTATGGACATCAAACTGGAGGTAGACGGCGGCATTAGTGAGGACAACGCGTCCTACTGTACTGAGGCAGGCGCCAACATTCTGGTAGCAGGGTCTGCCCTGTTCAAAACCAAGCGGCCGCGGTCGGTCATGGCGGCTATGCGTGAGGCGGGCAGAGAGCATCCGTTTTTGGGGTAAGAGAGCAGGAGAACGGGAGAGCGTGCCTCCGGCGTCCAAAGGACTTTTGGAAAACCTCCTCACTTCGTTCGGTGCGAATTTGCCTACGGCAAAAATAAAGACAAATGAAAATTATTTGCCTCTTTTTGAAAGTTTTTGAAAAGGGGTGCGGGGGGAAACTTCTTTCAGAACTGCTTGCAGTTCGGTTTCCCCCCGCATATTTTTTTATCAGAACTTATTCTCGATCTCATCGGGATACCGCACGTCGATAAACGCGGTATATCCCTCCGCCTCCAGCTTCTGCTTCTGGAAGCCCACGTTCTTGTTCATCTTCTGTACCAAGACGATCTTCCCTGCCTCGCGGAGGGTATTGCACTTGCACTGGAGCGCGGCCACGTCGCCCGACCCAAAGGCCTTGCCATAGAGCACGGCCACCTTCTCGCGGCTACCCTCGGCCTTGAACTTCTTCTCCAGCAGAGCACCGACGATGCGCTCAAAGCCAATGGAGAAGCCGCAGGCGCAGGTGGGTGTACCTGTAAAATTACCGATCATGTTGTCATAACGGCCGCCGCCGGCGATGGAGGAGCCCTTAAAATCCTCGGACTTGATCTCAAAGATAGTGCCGGTATAGTAGCCCATGCCGCGAACCAGGGTGGGATCAAAGGAGAGATTGAACTTACCGCCCGACATGAGGGCAACGTTCTCAAAGATCTGGCGGATGTTGTCGGCCACGCCGGGCTCCATGCAGTCACCAAAGGCCTCGTCCACGTAGGTGAAACGATCCTCGGCGGTCATAAAGCCGTGGAAAATGGTCATGTAGGTCTCCACCGACTCGGGGGTAAAGCCCGACTCCAGCAGCTCCTTCTTGACACCGTCCTCGCCGATCTTGTCGTACTTATCCAGGATGATGAATGCCTTGTTGTAGTCTTCCTCGGCAAAGCCTGCTTTCTTGGCCATGCCCTTGAGGATACGGCGGTCGTTGACCATGACGGTGTTGCCCTTGACACCTACGCTGTCCAAAAACAGGGAGGTGACGAAGATCAGCTCAGACTCGGCGGTGTTGGAGGGGTCGCCCAGAATGTCGATGTCGCACTGGGTAAACTGGCGGAAGCGCCCCTTCTGGGGACGGTCGGCGCGCCAAACAGAACCCACCTGCAGAGACTTGAAGGGGGCGGGGAGGCTGCCCACGTTATTGGAATAGTAGCGGGACAGAGGCACTGTCAGATCGTAGCGCATACCCGAGTCGCACAGCTCGTCGTAAGAAGCATTTTCCAAGGACTCGCTGAGCTTCTCGCCGCGCTTGAGCACCTTAAAGATGAGCTTTTCGTTCTCGCCGCCCTGCTTGTTGGTAAGGTTCTCGATGCGCTCCATGCAGGGAGTCTCGATCTGAGTAAAGCCAAAAGAGGTGTACATATACTTGAGTTTAGCCAGCAGATACTCGCGGATCTCCATCTCGGCGGGGAGAATGTCGCGCATACCCTTGACGGTTTCTTTAATAAACATATTTTTTCGTCCTTCCGAATAAAATCAATATCTTATTATATCACAAATAGTTATATTTGTAAAGACTTTTTCTAAAAAAACCGACTCTCCCCGCTTTTTTGGGGGAAGAGTCGGATTTTTTCACGTGTGGAACAATGCTTCTTGAATCCCGTCGAAAAAACACAGGATAAGGGAGTTCTCCACAATCTCCCCGTATCCCAAAACTTCCAGAATGGCACCCAGGACTGCCGAAAGAAAGACCACCGTCAAGATCCCGCTGATTGCCCCCAGCGCAAGACCGAGAAGACTGTCCACTGTATGGATAACGGGGAGTTTGGTCAGTTTTTTCAGGAAGAAAACCGCCACGGTCAGCAGGACGTAGGCAAGGATGAACAGAAGAATATGCCCGATCACCGAGGCGATAACACCCGAAATTCCTTCTGCCACGGTATGCGACCACCGCTCGGCCAGATCAAACAGATCTTCCGTGGGATCAGCTACGGTGTTATCCAGATAGGGGAGAAAAGCGGCGGGGACCCGGGAGATCAATGCTTCCACGCGACCGTCAGCGGCAGCAGCCATATCCATGAAACGGGCGTTGACCCGTTCAAATATAGGGGGATGAATCCAAATTCGGTCGATCCGTGCTGAAAAAGCCGAGCCACAGGACAGGGTGATCACAAGGGACAATATCAGCCGCCCGCAACGCAGTACCGATTCGGCAAAGCCCCGTTTCCAACCGCGAAACACAAGAAACCCGAGCACGCCAATTAGCAGGATATCCACGACGAAGTGCATACTATAATACTCCTTTCAAGGAAGGATATATCATAGTATGCACTTGTTTTAGAGATTTATGGCGATTTTTCCAAAGAATTTCGAGCTTGACTCAAACATTCCGCTCAGATCTCGGATGAATAGCCCTCAAAATATACACTTAGGGTTATTCTTTCACGAAATCATCCTCGTCCAGCCGTGCGGCGTAGGCGGGGGTGCAGACCAGAACCTCGTCCTCCGCGGGCAGGATGGTCAAGGTATCATGGCTGATAGCAGCAGAAGCGAGCCCCTTCCCGTTTCCGGACAAACGGTAGAGCTTGTCCTTGGTACGGATATAGAGAATATCTCCGCCAAAAGCCATTTCAACGGCGCTCCCTGAGATTTGAACAGGATGTGTGGCGTCCATACTTACACGATACACGATACGCCCGTTTTTATCAAATACTTTCAACTCGTTTTCCGAAATATCGGTATCTACTTTTGATAGAATTGCCACGCGCCCATCCCCGATGGCACAGAGCGTGGGAGTAGTTCCATCAAACAACGCTTCTCCCTTAACGGTGGCATCGGTATCCCAAATCAGGAGTCGGTCGGAGCACACTACGGCGAAGCGATCCTCGGTGACAAAGCCACAGGCACTGCCAAAGGATCCTGACAGCGTGGCAGATTCCTGGCTGATCCTCTTTTCAATACGGATCAGGGTGATCTTGGTCTCCCAAATACCGTTTACGGATTCCACCGAGACCACCCCCAATCGGTCTCCTTCCCGATTCATGGATAGGCCGGTTACGTAACCGTTCAAATGACAGTTCGCCAGTTTTTCCATATCTCCGTCGTAGATGATCACCTCGGAAGTATAATCGCGGGAACGGGTGACGATGGCAAAATGGCCATTATCCCCCACCGCCGCATCGTACACGGGATATTCGGTGATCTCTCGGTAGACCTGAACAAAGGAATTATACACCGAAAAGGTTCTCTCTCCCCGTCCGAAGGTGAGGCAGTATTTATCTGATGCCCGTACGCAGGGCTCAGCATAGGCCACGTTGACCGACAGTGTCTGGCGTCCCGAACCGCTCATGGCGGTAACCACCTCGCTACCTGCAATTACCATGCCGCCTCGGTAGAGGACAAAATCGGCGTCCGAGGACGAAATGGGGTAACTGATCTGATCGGCCTGCGACTGGGCGGTCTGGGTAGCCGCACCGATATCCTTGGCCAGGTAGTAGAGATTCTCGTAGGTGATGAGGCGGTGGTTGCAAAGCACGGTAACCACCACGAAAACCAAAAGCACCATATAGAGCACCACGCGAACGAAACTCAAACGGTTGGCCAGATTTTCATAGTAAGGAATGGAGGGAGACGAGAAATCAATGGGTTCCTCCGAAAGAACCTCATCGGTCTGTTTGGTAAATTTCCGAACGCGGTCTGCAGCGCGGTCGTAGAGATCGCGGGTGAGCTTTCGGAGTCGGTTAAAGGGATTCTTCTTCGGCATGATACCCCTCCTTCCCCGGGTCATTGTAGAAGACGCGATTGAGATACAACCCTTCGGCGGGGGCGGTGCGGCCAAAGCTCGACCGATCAAGGGAATCCAGCCGCGCAGGAATGCTGGCAGCGGGGATATGACCCTCAGCCACCTCTATGAGAGTACCCACCATGATGCGTACCATATTATACAGGAATCCGTCGGCGCGAACGCGGAAGGTGATCAGTGCCCCTTCCCCCACGGAAGTTCGCTCCACCGAGGCGGCCATAACGTGGCGAACCGTGGACTGCACCTTGGAGCCGGATGCCATGCAAGCGGCGAAATCTCTTTGCCCCACAAAGCCTTTTGCGGCAATCTGCATGGTTTCAAATGCCTCGTCGGTAATGGGACGGGGATAGTGCCAGGCACGGTTATGCTCGAAGGGATTGCGATCCTGGGTATTAAGAATACGGTAAACGTACTCCTTGGAGGAAACCGAATAGCGGGCGTGGAAGTCAGCGGGTACCCACAGGGCCTTATAAGCGGCCACAGCGTCGGGAAGATGGATATTGAGGGCGCGGGGGAGCTTGTCCAGGGGAATGGTAGTCTCCATGGAGTCCCTCCCTTTGGGCGTGACCGTGGCGCAGAACATATTGGCGTGGACGCCGCTGTCGGTGCGGGAGCAACCCGTGATGTCGCAGGGATAACCGAACAGGGCTTCTGTTCCCTCGTTCAAGGCTTGTTGGATGGAATAGCCGTTCTTCTGGGCTTGGTAACCGCAGAAGGGGCGGCTGTCGGAGCCGCGGCCATCGTAGCGGATGTAGAGTAACAGTTTTTGTGACATAGCGACTCCTTTCGGTTAGTTTTTTCCATAGGAATAGTATATCACAATCCCTCCAAAAAGTCAAGGGGGAACAGCACTTTGCGCACAAGTCCGTAAAATGGATTTGGGCGGGCGTCGTTCCCTCTTTTCTTGGTATATGGCGATTAGCCGTTCACCCCCTGCAGAATATTGGAGGTGATCTGATCCACGCCCCAAGCGGCCAGTTCTTCACCGCGGGTAGGGTCGTCTACCGTCCAGCAGTTGATGGTTAGACCCGCTGCGTGCATGGCCTTGACCCGCTCCTCGGTGAGGGCGGTGTGGATGATGTCGATGTCCATTCTATCCGCTACCAGCTTGGCGATCATCTCGTCGGAATTATCTCCCGTGAGATACTGGCAGGGCTGGTCGGGGAGAATGGCACGGACATTGACCAGATCCTCATAGTGGAAGGAGATGAAAATGACGTGATCCAGGTAGTCGTAGCCCTTGATGAGTTCGATCATGGCGGCGGTCTCCTCGGGGGTGAAGACCGACTTCAGCTCCAGCACGCAGTACTTCTCATACTTCTTACAGATGCTGATATAGTTCTCCAGGCTGGGGAGACGGAGGTCGTAGCGATCCTTGGTGCCGTCGGTGTCGTAGAGGACCACCTCACGCAAAAGCTCCCACGGAGTGGCCTCCATGGTGACGTTGACACCGCCCACGCGGTTGGCACGACCGTCGTGGTTGACCACGAAGTGACCGTCCGAGGTACGGTAGATATCGGTCTCAATGCCGTAGTAGTTGCGGTTGCCCGCGGCGACAAAGGCCGAGGCGGTGTTCTCCCGCTCCAGACCCGAAAGGCCGCGGTGGGCGACTACGAGGGTGTTTTTGTTATTGAATTTTATGGTGTTCATATCTTACGCTCTTTTCTAATTATTCGTTTTCTGGATGGTCAGCAATAAGAGATTCTAACGTAATGGGAAAGGAATCATTGATAAAATTAACCGCTTCTACGAAATCCCACCGATTACCGCCTTCGATGTAATAGAGGCAATTCTCATAATACGCTACATAATGAGAATGAAAATACGTATTCGATGACAAAGAAAAATTCCATTTCTTTGATGTTTTCTTTCCGGTGACTTCGTGAAAATACTCTATTGAAGCTGCAGTGTCATGGAAAACATACGCATAAAGAATATAATCCTTACCATCGAATTCAATAATTTTCGTATAACTTTCCATCACGGATAGATCACCTAAATTTGGATCATTTTGGGGATCAAGATCTGTTTTTACATGAGACTCTATAGCTGAGAAATCTTCAATGTACGTAAAAAAGTGCCACTGTATATTATCACCTGTGAAATGCAATATGAGCGGAACCACCAGTCCCAAAACAAACAGAATGCCCAGAACGGATACTGAAATCGATAAGCGTACTCGTTTTTGCTTTGTGACGATATCCATAGAAGTTCTCCTTGTACTCGTAGATGGGACAAAGGCGACTGGAAGATCGCCCTTACCCGAAAAACCCTGCATTATGCCTTCTTCTGTGCCTTAAAGGTAAAGCCGCGCAGACCGCTGCGGAGCAGGCTGTAGTTATCGGTCCACTGATCCCCGCCCGTGACGAAGTTGCCGGGGCCGCAAGCACCTGCGGGCTTGGCGACCTCGTGGAGGGGGCCGAAGACGTTGGTACGAACACCCTCGACGGTGACGCTGATGGGCAGACCGTTGCGGTATGCCTCGGTCACGTCGGCCTCGTAGGGATCCCAGCCGAGAACCGTGGTCTTACCCGCGGCTACGACCTTGACGCAACCGCCCGTGAACTCCTTGGGAGTCAGGACGATGCGGTCGGCGTCCCCCGCGGCGTCGCCCAGGATGTTCTCGAAGTCCTCGGGGGTGAGGATGTACTCCATGTTGCCCGTGTAGAAGGGGAGATCATAGGCGGCGTAGTTGTCACAGCCGATGAGGCCGGGGGTGCCCACGATGGTACGCTTCTTGCCCTCCACCTTGACGCCGAAGACGCCCACGAGATACAGGGCCTCCACGTTGGTGGTGCGCATGAAGGTGACGTCGATGGTGACCTCGTTGCGGCCCAGCTTGAGAGCCTCTGCGGGGATCTTCATCTTCTTGAAGCAGTCGTCCACCCAGAAGTCGTTGATATCGTCGTTGTGCAGCTCCACGCCGTTGATCTTGTACTGGTTCAGCTCGGGGCGCTCACCCGCCAGGATAATATCGAACTCGGGCATCTCGTCGATGTAGAATTCGTAGGACAGCTGGAGCTCGCCGTACTTCTTGGTATCGTTGAGCTTGGCGTACCAGGGCTGGAGCATACCGCCGCCGCGCCACTCGATGCCGAT
>JAZSBH010000047.1:0-3558 GCA_045602325.1 Eubacteriales bacterium
CACAAATCGGCAGAGAAAACAAGTTCTCTGCCGAAACTTTGTGCTTGCAAATCCTCCGTTACGGACAACAGAGAAAATGAACATGTCTTTTTCAATACAACCTGCTTTATCGCAGGCACCCCAAGCAGCCTTTTTTATTCAGGGGAATTACTTGTCAGCCTTCTTGGTAAACTTACCGAAGGTGCCGATCTTGATGTAATCCTCACCCTCCTCGAAATCGAAGGTGCCGTTATAAGCATTGACCTTATCGTTGTCGCTCTCAAAGGTCAAGGTAATCTTATCGTCTTCGATCTTATAGGTGCCTGTGGTGGAACCAAGCTCAGCGCCGACAACCTTCAGAGTGATGGTGACTTCCTTTCCCTCAAAGGCCAGTTCAACACCGGAGCCAAAGACCTCGGCAGAGTAAGTGCCCTTCAGGGTCTTACCGCAGGATGCGAACACGACCATAACCATCAGCAGAGCCATGGCAACTGCCAAAATGCGAATAGACTTCTTCATCTTAAAAAGTCTCCTTTCAAATTGCTTACGGGAAATCCCCGCATACGCATATTATAGCGCATTGCGGGGATTTTGTCAAGGGGATTCCTCAATTTTCTTTGCAAAGTCAACAAGATTCGGGTAAATTATTCCTGTTCCTTGTTCTTTTTGTCCAATACGTGTCCGTATACACGCTCCCCCACAGGCCACAGAATACCGACGGCACACAGGGCGATGCAGGCGTAAGCAAAGACGTTTCCGATGACGCTGTAGACCGTCACCCGATCCGAAAGGTAGACCTCCTCCAGCACGTATCCCGTCTTGAGGGCGTCCAGGGAGTCCAGTACCTCGCCCTTGGCATTGATGACCGAGGACACTCCCGTATTGGCCGAGCGTACGACACAGCGTCCCGTCTCAATGGCGCGGAGTTGGGATTGGGCGTGGTGCATCCACACGCCGCGGGAGTCCTGGAACCAGGAGTCGTTGGTGGAGACCGCCAGAAGCTGGGCACCGTTGCCGATGCTGTCCATGGCGTTCTGCTCATAGATGGAGTCAAAGCAAATGAGGGAGCCCACGTTGCCCAGCGCCAGATCAAAGACCACCGAATCCTCTCCGGCGGGGATGTCCTCGTCCAAGGTATTGATGTCGGCCAGGGGGGGAACTAAGGTCATGACCAGATTGCGGAAGGGCACGAATTCCCCGAAGGGCACGGGCTTGCGTTTGTTGTAGACGGTATCGTGGATGGTTCCGTCGGGCAGAGCCACCACGATGGAGTTGTAGTCGGCGTCGCTTCCCTCCTCCACCCGGGTAAAGAGCCCGCAGAGAATGGGAACGCCGCACTCGCGGGACAGTTCGGTGACGTATTCATACACCCAGGCATGACGGTCGATGTTGGCGGGGATACAGGTCTCGGGCCAGACGATGATATCCGCCCCCTCGGCGGCGGCCTGACGGGAGAGGTCACCGTAGACCTCCATGACCTCGCCCATGGTACTCACGCCCCAGAAGTCCAGGGAGGATTTATTTCCTTGAATGGCGGCGGCCTTGATGGGTTCCCCCTCGTCTGCCATGACCGCCATACGGATCACCCCAAAGCCCATATTACCAAAGATCATGCCCATAACCAGGGCGGCGCAGAGCACCCGCTTGGAGGGATGGAGGATGAGATAGGCCAGAAGTCCGTTCACCGCCACCATCAGGAAGGTGATGAAGTAGGAGCCGAAGACCGACGCGGATTGCAGAACCATCACGGCCTCCGCCTGTCCCAAGGAAAGCCTTGCCCACGGAACCCCCGACCAGCCGCTATGAGCCTGCCACCACTCCAGTGCTGTCCAAAGGCAGGCCAGGAGGATAGGGTGGAGGACGGTGTGCTTTGACAACCACTTTCCCCGCACGGCCAGCGCCATCAGGGGGAACAGGATAGCCGCCCCCAGCGCCTGGAACAGGGCAAGACCCAGGCAGGCAAAGCCCACCACCACCGCCGATGCGGCGTGAGACATCCCCGCGAAATCCAGGGGATACATATAGAGGAACCAGTGGAAATTCACGATATAGAAGGGCCAGAAAAAGGCCAGACCGAGGCCGTAGAGGCGGCGGTATTTCACCGTTGGATCGGCGGTCAGGGTCAGGATGGAAAGCAGTGCGGGGATCAGCGCCACCCACTCCAGAGAACCGATCCGGGGGAAGATCACCGTCAAGCCCAGAAGCAGCGCGCCGATGAGGAGAAGCGGCCAACGCCACTTCACGGAGAGGTCACGAATATGGCCATACGCCGTTGTCTGACCCATGGAACCACCCAGTCTGTCGGTCATGCGTTGCTTCCTCCTTCTTTGGAATAGACGGAACGGCTGTCCCCCTTGGGGACGCCCTTGTTTTTGAGGTCAAAGCCCTTAGTAAACCACACGTCGGCGGGAGGAACAACGAATTCCCGCCCGCGGAGGTAGTTCAGAGAGCCTGCGTCGTCGGGCAAGTCAAAGCGGAGGCGGTAGGAATACAGAGCCTGGTACTTGTAGCCCGACCGCTTATCCTCGCGGTTGACACCGTACTTGCCGTCTCCCATGAGAGGGTGTCCGATGTGGGACAGATGGGCACGGATCTGGTGAGTACGCCCCGTAACCAGCTCCACCTCCAGAAGGGACACCGTCTCCCCACCCTCGCGGCGCTCGCCCAGGACGCGGTATTTGGTGATGATCTCCTTGGAGCCGGGAAACTGCTTGTCCCGCACCTCCACCATATTCTTTGCGCTGTCCTTGCGGAGATAGCCGTGGAGGGTGGCACGTTCCCGCTCCATATGACCGTGAACCAAGCAAAGATAGAATTTGGAGAGCTGATCCTCGCGGATCACCTCATTCATGTCCCGCAGAGCCTCGGCGTCCTTGGCGGCAATGACCATGCCGCCCGTATTGCGGTCAATGCGGTTGCATAGGGCGGGGGCAAAGGACTGCTCGCTCGCCGGGTCGTATTCCCCCTTGCCGCAGAGATAGGCCTGAATGTGCATGATAAGGGTATTCTCGCCGCCCTCGGCGTCGTCGTGTACCAGCACCCCGGGGCGTTTGTTGAGGAGCATGATATGGTCGTCCTCGTAAACGATGTCCAGCTTGGGCTTGATGGCGGTCAGCGCCGACGTGTCCTTGGAGGCCGAGTCGAAGAATTCGTCCTTGATGAAGAGCTGGATCTCGTCGCCCTCGCGGAGGATCTGGCTCTGCTCACAGCGGGCGCGGTTGACCTTGATCTTCTTGGTGCGGATGAATTTGTACATCAACGACTGGGGCAGGCCCTTGACCGCCTTGGACAGGAACTTGTCAAGCCGCTGTCCCGCGTCGTTTTTTTGAATGGTTAGGATTCGCATGGGTTCTCCTTAAAAAATGGAGTGGTTCAAATTTGGGTTTATCGGTGGGTTGGCACGAACCGTTTCCGGACCTTCCCCTCTGGGGAAGGGGGACGGCAAATTGTCAAGTCAAGTGCAACACTTTTTAGAAACAAAATCAAGCGGGGAAAGATAACCGAGGCATTTGCGAGGACGTGAGTTGATAAGATGAACAACACGTATCAGCTCGTCTTCCGAAATAAGAGAGAAGTCAG
>JAZSBH010000048.1:0-9421 GCA_045602325.1 Eubacteriales bacterium
GTAAATGACCTCCTTTGTTGTTTTTGTTTGTGCAGTTGGCAGCCGCACTCTTATTATACAACAAAGGAGTCTTTATGTCATTATCAACTATGTAATTCTTACCGAACCACGCGTCTAACGCGTGGTTTTACTATACAAGAAAGGGTGACTCACGGTTGTGGGTCACCCTTTGCATTCAAAAGCCCCTATTTCTAAAGATCATCCCCGCCGTACAAAAGCACGGCGGGGCTTGTTTATGGGATTACTGACCCTGCTCGGCCAGAGTAGCCTCGATGATGTTACCCAGGGCGATGCGGAGGTCGGTAAAGTTGTCGGTATCGGTGTTGTAGTTGGACAGGGAGGTGGTCAGACGGTGGATGATGGCGTCGGTCACGTCCTTGCCGTACAGCTCGGTGATCATGGTGAGGTACTCGAAGTCCTCGATACCATCGCGGACGGTCTCCATACGGATGGACTCCACGGCACCGTAGACGTCGAAGTCTTGACCGCAGTACAGGAGTACACCGTTGCCATAGCAATCGAAGCCGTCGGCGCCGGGGGTATTCTCGTACTTCTTGTTCACGCCGTTATTCTCGCCGATCTCGTACCAGTCGTTGACCAGGTAGTAGAGGAAGCTATCCACGTTGTAGAGCTTCTGCTGCCAGAACAGGATACGGTGACGGACGGCCTCGGTCTCCATGAGCAGGGTGATCTCGGGGGACTCGGGACGGCGGGTGACGTACCACCACAGCTCGTCTCCCTCGGCCTGCTCCTTGTACATACGCTCGGCGAAGGTACCCAGGTTGGCCTCCAGCTAGGGAGTCATCCAGTAGGTCAGGCTCTTGTCGTAGTTGTACTGCTCAAAGGTGGTGAAGAAGTAGGGCTTGAAGCACCAGACGTTGATGGAATCCTGAACGTAGGAGAAGTTATCCACCTTGGACTCGGTATCCCAGACGTAGTTGACGTGCTCGGGAGCCATCATCTTGTAGCCGGGGAAATGCTCCTTCAGCATGGTACCGTACTCATTGATGAGATCCAGGTGCTGCTTGTTCAGAGGCTCATCCACCATGTAGAAGTAGGACTTATCCAGCCATTCCTGCTTCTGGGACAGGAACGAGAAGGCAGACTTGACACGATCCACGGTCACTTCTTCCTTCCAACCGATGGGGTTGAAGGCGGTCACGCGGGGATTGTTCAGATACTCAATGATGCGGCTGTCGGAGAAGTTGCCCTTGGTATTGTAAGGCAGGGTGTAGGCGCAGATGCGGTTGGCCAGCATCAAGTCATAGTAGTTCTTGTAGAGCAGGCTATCGTCGCCCTCCCAGCACTCGTGGGCAACGTAAATGTTGTACCAGGACAGATCCATCTGGGTCTTGCAGGAGGTCTCCTCGGGGAGGACGAAGTTCCAGACATAGGCACTCACAGTGGCCTTCTTGATCTCTTTTCCGTTGGCGTCGGTGACGGTCACGGTGGCGGTGTACTCACCGGCGGGGGAATCCATGAGGGAAGTCGCCTTGATGATGTACATGTAGCTGCGGCCTGCCTCCAGATCAAAGGTCTGCCCCTCCTTGACCCACGGAATGGGGTCTACCAGAGTCTTGCCTTCCACGTCATCGAAGTAGTAGCCGTACATCAGCTCGGTCTTGAGCTCCACGCCGTCGGCGTTCTTGAAGTTGGTGACCGAAACCGTCAAGCCGCTGTGACCGTTCTTGGAAGCCAGGAACATGTGGGTGCCCTCGGACTCATTCTTGGCCAGGCGGAGCAGGTAGGTATTCCAGCCGGTAGAAGTGATGTCCTCGGCGGGATTGTTGATGTAAGCATGGTTGAACCACAGATTCAGACCAACGTCTTCGTTGGCAGCATCCTGCTTGGTATTATCGGGTTGGGTGGCGGAATCGGGGGTCGCCAGCAGCTCCTCCACCTTCTGCTCCACCTCGGGATCGGTCTCGATCTCAAAGGGATTCTTCACGCCCTTCTGGGTGATGGCTCTCATCTCCTCCACGTCCTTGGCGAACCAGATGGCCGAGAGGTACATGGTCTCACCGGCTCCGGCGGTGCTGAGCTGGTAGTCAAAGCGGAAACTATTGACCTGACCCTTCCAGGCGTTAGCATTGGCCATGTTGAAAACAATGTACTGCCAATCGGAGGAGGCATTATTGAAGGAGGACTGCAGGACGCAATCACCGGTAGCGCCGGTAACCGAGCCTGCACAGTAGAACAGCTCAAACTTGGCAGAGGAGCAGTTCTCGGTCTTGACACGAAGGATGATGTACTGATAATCCTCCGCCATCAGCTTCTCGCCGTCTACGACCTTGCGGTAATTGTTATAGTTGAAGGCAACATAGGGATCCGTGGATGCACCGGTGGAGGTGATCTTCACAACATAGCCCTCGCCTTCTACCTCTTCACGTGATACGGACACACCGTTGGCACCCGAGAATTGGCGTTCCACACGCTCGTGGTTGAAGCGCACACCGGCGGGATCGGGCTCGGCAGTCTCGGTCTCGGCGGCAGCGGTGGTGTCGGGGGTGACAATGACATCGGGGTCAACGGCGGTGGTCTCTTCGCCGGTTTGGGTGTCACCGGCCATCGTTTCAGGCTCGGTAACAGGGTTTGTGGCAGGATCCGAAGCATCAGTCGTATTGCCTGCCGTGGTGTCCGTGCCGTTCCCTGCTACGGTACAAGCCATCAGAATGGCAATGACCGACAACAGAATCAGCATCAAAGCAAGATACTTTTTCATGGGGTACTCCTTTTCAGAATCGGTTATTTCGTTACACGAAAAGATATTATGGATATTATAGCACAGAATGCATAGCCCTGTCAAGCATTCGCTTCGGGAAAAAGATGAAGTGTGTGTAAATTCGGGCAAAACAAAAGCACACCCGTGATTGTACCTGCGCGATCGGTATCATAAGTTTGATACTCCGCAACTCTACAATGACAGTTGTGCTAGTGGAATGGAAGTCCGGTTTGGGGCCGTCTTCCGTGGTGCTCCTATATTATACTACAAACCGTTCAATTTGTAAATATCCAAATTGCACAAATGATGGAAGAAAAATTTTTCATGTCGAATAACATTGCCTTGGGTCACCTTGTAAAACCATGTTCGTATGCAATCAAACGATTATTTTCGGTTGTCATTTCCATGAAAATTTCCGCAAAAAGCAAAAAAAGAAGAAAAAAGGGCTTGACAAATCTCCCGGAATATGATATAATACATGAGTGCTAAAAAGCATACGCGGTGTTAGCTCAGCTGGATAGAGTGCCTGGCTACGAACCAGTAGGTCGGGGGTTCGAATCCCTTACACCGTGCCAAACAGAAAACCACGGTTCTTCCGTGGTTTTTTGTTTGGCACAGCGCTTGGGGGTGAGACTTCCGTTCAAGCTGCAAGCAAGAAAGAAACCTTCTGCTTTGTAGCGCCCACAGGGCGCGGAGTGCAGCTTGATCAGCCCGCCGAAGGCTGGGTGTGGGTTCAAAATCTCTTGGCTCCCACTTGCACAACTGCACTTGACATATTTACGGATTTATGGTATGATACAGTTAAGAAAGGTAGGTGTTTCCATGAAAGAAACCATGAAAAAACGTTTTTTCACGCCTATATGGAAATGCGACGAAATAGAGTCCGAGTTGGAACGACTCGAAAAAGACGGGTGGAGATTAGACAAAATCTCCGGCTTCCGCAAGTTTGTGTTTGTAAAAGCTTCTCCCCGATCCGCAACCTATTTTTTCACCTGCTCCTTTGTCAAAGAAAGCGGCATGATCAACACAGAGTACATACTGAAAAGCCGGTATAAAGCAGATCGAATCCCCGGTAGTTTTTTAGAAGGATTGAAAACGACAACAGTCTATCGTACAACCGGAGAGGTGGATCTGCAGCAAAGGAAACTGTACCGAAACAGGTATTTGAGTCATTTGGTATTACAGTACATTGGGCTTGGTCTGCTCTTTTTGGTACCATCGGTTACGGGAATAATCCTGTCCTGTACTTTGAACGGTACACCCGTCTGGAACGCCGGACATCTCATTCTACTTTTCGTGGGAATATGCGGAGCCGCCATGTCGCTTCATCATTTAGCCGGATCGATATATCTGCGAAAGCAGTATAGAAATTACGTACGGACAGAACCAGAATAAAAGCTATATACATCATACACACTACCCATCAAGGAGACCATCATGCGTCGTAGCCTTCCACCATTCATACTCATACTTCTGCTCCTCCTTCCCTCCTGCACCCCCTCGGATAGCTTCTCCGCCGGTCAGCCCCTCACCAAGGACGAGCTGGCTTTCCTGTCCGCCGAGCTGTTCACACGGGCCGACGAGCCGGCTACCGAGCCCACGAACCAATACGAGGACCGAGAGCCCAATACCGTCTACTGGACCGAGGGCGGGAGTGTCTACCACATATATCGTGACTGCCGTCATTTGCAAAATTCCGATTCCATCCGCTCCGGTACGGTTCTGACCGCACAGATGAACGGAAAAGAGCGTGTCTGCTCGGAATGCAGCGAGGAATAACACCGAAAAAGGATATACGATATGGAATACCGTCAATACATTGATTTTCTTCATAAGATCGAAAAGCTGAAATGCCACACCCGCCACTCCTGGAACTCCGAGGGGAAACGGGAGAGCGTAGCCGAGCACTCCTGGCGACTGTCGGTCATGGCGTTGCTCTGCGCTGAAGAATACCCCGAGCTGGATATTGTAAAGGTGCTGAAGATGTGCCTCATCCACGACTTCGGCGAAGCGGTGACGGGGGATATTCCCTCCTTCTACAAGACCGCCGACCATGAGGAGACCGAGGCGAAGGCGGTGCGGGAGCTGGTGGCTTCCCTGCCCGCCAAGATGGCCGAGGAATTCACCGCACTGTACGACGAGATGGACGCCATGGAGACCCCTGAGGCCAAGCTCTTCAAGGCATTGGACAACATGGAGGCGGTGGTGTCCCACAACGAGGCGTCTCTGGACACCTGGATCCCCTTGGAGTTCACCGAGAACATGGTCTACGGTGAGTCGACCGCGGCCTTCTCGGAGTGGACGAGGGGCCTGCGGGACGAGCTTCGTCGGGAGAGTGAGGAGAAGGTGGCGAAGGCGGTGGCTGAGGGTTATGTGGTGCCAACAGAGGAGGTGTAATATGCCCGCATTATTCATAGATTCCTGCAGTCAAATCAAAAAAATTCTGGAAGCGACGGATTCTCTGCCTCCTCACAACTGGCTGATCTCCTACCTGGAGTGCTACGACACGCAAGGATGGGACGGTTGCGAAAAATGGGATTGCGAGTCCTTATTCCTGACAGACGAGGAATTGAAAAAAGATGTCTACCTACGGGATATGCAATTCATCTGGGCCGTCTTTTCGGCGATTCCCGTGGAATACGGAGGGGACGATCTGAAGCCCTATACCCTCCCTCAACTTGAAAATCCTTACTACATGGGCAATCATATCGTTCCCCAGCATCCCTTGGCCTTTCTGGAAATTTCGGTGTGGGACGGGAGCTACACCTACATCAGCGCCCACGACGAGCTCATTTTGATGCCCTTCATCAACCTACCCTATTCTGTCCTTGATGCGGAGGCGGATAACCGTCGAATGAATCAAGAGCTATGCCTCATCCGAGACGTGCTCCAAAGCATCGCGCCCGAGGCATCCGACGTAATCGCCAACGAAGTCCAATGGAAATGCTGGCACGCACTGTTCCGTGAGCGTAAAAAGGATGTTTCGGCACAACGGTTGGAGAAAGAAGTAAAAGGTGCATATCAAACGGTATCTGCAACGGGATATCGCTTTTCACATGGATATACAATATGGAATCCGTATGCCCAAACATAAGAAACACCCGTCAAACGAGTTTTCGTCTGACGGGTATTTCTTTAAATAGGATATTCCCCCCACAAAATAGCACAGGTCCCGATGGTACGGTACTTCCCCTTGATCTTCATGGACTCTCTTGCGAATCCTTCAAAGGTCATACCCACTCGCTCCATGAGGCGGCGGGAGGCGTCGTTGCCCTCGATGAAGTGAGCTTCGATGCGATGGAGGGACAGCTCCGCAAAGCCGAACTGCAGAACCCGGCGCACCGCCTCGGTGGCCAGACCCTTTCCTTGGTAGGCGGGATTCAGAACGTACCCAATCTCGGCGGAATCGGCGGAGCAGTTGAAGGAGGTAAAGCCGCAGGTGCCGATCATGTGTCCCGTTTCTTTGGACACCACCGACCAATCGTAGAAATCTCCCGTGCGGTAGCGCTGACCGACGTAGGTCAGGTATTCGCGGGTCTCCGCGACCGAGGCGTGGGGCTCCCATGTCAGGTATTCGGTGACCGAGGGACGGCAGGCGTATTCGTACATATCGGAGGCATCCGAGACACGCATCCCCCGCAGGGTGAGGCGGTCGGTCTCCAGGGTGGGAATATGGGAAAATAGGCGGTAGATCAGGTCTTTTTTCATGGGAGAGCACCTTTACTGTTGATATCTTGGGAACATTATACCGCATATCTGCAGATTTGGCAAGGGGGCGGACGAAAAAATCGGAAAGAACATACATTTTTTTGCATTTTCGCCGCAATGGCAGGTGACAAAATGCGGGATCTGTGATATAATATAGGATATACATACGTCACCGACTGCGTGAGAAAGGAGTCCCCATGAGCGAGCAAATGCTTTTCTATACCGCCGTGCCCGTTCTGCTGGGAAGTCCCCACGCGGCGGGGCGGCTGGCGGCCGACCTGTACAGCCGTCACGGGGTGTCCTCCCATTGGTTTGGTCATGGGTGGCATCCGTATCTGTCCATATACGCCAAACGGCATTCCTTGACCCTGCCCTTTGTACCCGCCCATGACCGGGTGCTGGTACGCCTGCTTTACGCTTTTGCCAAGGAACAGCGTCCCATGGGCGGGATTCCCTGCCTGATTCCCTGCTCGACTGACGCCGAGGCCTTCCTTGCACGGGTAGGCGAGGAATTGGACGAGCAGTATGTTATTTTGGAACGACCCGCCAAGGGGGGTGACCCTCTGTACGGACTGGTACACAGCCATTGAACCGTTAAAGAAAGGAATTTCCATGAAGAGAGCATTACGTGATATACTTTCCGCCGTTCCGAGCGGTATTCCCTTGGGTAGCGCCAAGGCCTGGGACAAGGTTTGGGATGAGCCCATCTCCATGCTGCGGTGTGATTCCCGTCTGGCGACGGCTGGGACGGTGTTTTTCTGTCTGGTGGGCAAGACCGCTGACGGGCATTTGTACGCGCCCTCGGCATACCGGAGCGGATGTCGGATCTTTGTGGTGGAAAAGCCTGTGGAGCTGCCTAAGGATGCCCTTCAGTATCAGGTAACCGACACGAGAGCGGCACTGGCCGACTGCGCGGCAGAGTTTTACGGGCATCCCGAACAACAGATGCGGCTCATTGGACTAACGGGAACCAAGGGCAAGACCACAACGGCACTACTGATCCGTTCCCTTCTGGAGGACGCGGGTATTCCCACGGGCTACATCGGCACCAATGGGGTAGATTACAAAGACTTCCACCATCAGACCGTCAACTCCACCCCCGAGAGCGTGGAGATCTACCGCTACCTGCGGTATATGCTGGACGAGGGGGTGCAGGCATGTGTACTGGAGGTGTCCTCCCAGGCTCTGTGGATGGAGCGGACACGGGGACTCCAATTTGACACGGTGCTCTTCACCAACCTCTCACGCGATCACATCGGTGGGGTGGAGCACCCCGATTTTGAACACTACCGCGACTGCAAGCGGTTGCTGTTCACCGACTATCCCGCCGAGGCGGCGGTGGTCAATAGTGACGACGGCCATGCACAGTATATGATCGAAGGGGTAACAACGCCCGTGCTGAATTTCGGTTTGTCCGCCGATTCCGATCGGGACAAGCCCCTTTGGTATGCCAGTCGGATCCGTCCCATGCAGAAGGGGGCAAGGATCGGGGTAGGCTTTGACGCATACCGCGAAGGAGAGCCCTTGGGAGAGTCCTGGTTCCTTCCCCTCCCCGGACATTTCAACGTCCAAAACGCTTTAGCCGCGTTGACCGTGGTCTGTGAGCGCTTTGGAGCAGAGCCTCTTGAAGCCAAGGGATCCCTGGAGCAGGCGGTGGTGGCGGGACGGTTTGAAACAGTCACCTCCCCTGCCCTGCCCGACGTGACCTTCGTCATCGACTACGCCCACAACGGGATCAGCCTGGCATCCATTCTGGATGCGTTGCGGGCGCATGATCCCAAACGACTGATCTGCCTGTTCGGGTCGGTGGGGGGACGCACCAAGGAACGCCGTCGGGATCTGGCCGAGGCGGCGGGAGGGCGCTGTGACCTCTGCATCCTCACCTCGGACAACCCGGCCTGCGAGCCGCCTATGGACATCATCGACGAGATCGACGCCGCTTTCCCCGCGGAAAGTTGTCCCCGTATCAAGATCTCCGACCGTGCCGAGGCTATCCGCTACGCCGTGGAAATTGCGGAGGCGGGGGACATCATCCTGCTGGCGGGCAAGGGGCATGAGAATTATCAGCTTGTGGGGACGCGGAGAGAGCCTTTTTCGGAAGTGGAAATCTTGAAGGAGGCGTTGAAGGAAAAGAGTTTGGCGATGCAGTAATAACTGAATACTTTTCAGGAAGGAGTTTGTATATGCTACGTGGTATGCCGTGGTACGGATGTATATTCTGGAGTCTCCTCATGTTGATGGCGGTTCTAATCCCCTATGTTTGGACTAAAGCGGTATTCATTTCCCGAAACGGTTTGTTTTTCAAGTCATGGAATCGCAATGCAAAATCGATCCGTGCCGAATGGAGTGCCAGCAAGCGCATTTTCTTGCTTCATTTTTGGGATAAACGAGTTTGCTCCCGCTATCGGGTATGGTTTGTTTTCTACGCCGTGTATTTGGTACTGATCATTCTTTTGAACGTGAGCCAATCCATTAATCCGGAGTCCCTTTTTCCGCCCCAAATTATCCCTGCACTCCCCGACATCATGGAGCAGGTGTTCGTGATTCAGTTGACCGTCCTTATGGGGTACTTAATCTTCCTGCTTATATTCGTGAATTCTGTGTATTCCGTTGTTCCCCCTCACAAATCCACCAAAGATCGAGAAGCCGAAAGAACTCCGATCGGACGTCTGATTATCGCGGTAATATTCTTCTTTGGGTGCATGATGTTCATTACAGAGGCTATTCTGAACATTATTGTCATTCTGGAAAAGATGTAAATTGACTAAAGACAAGATATGAAATTACCTCCCGACAAATCCAAATCAACACATCAAAGCACCGCCGCCCGTGATGGGCGGCGGTGCTCTTTATTGGCATCCAAATAAACCCCCAGTTCTACTGGGGGAGCCGAAAGCGAGCGAAGCGACAATAAAAAGGGCGAGCTACAAGCAAGCCCGAAGCAAAAAGTATTGAAAAGAGTTAAACCTCCGAGTATAATGTAACTGGGTT
>JAZSBH010000049.1:0-20501 GCA_045602325.1 Eubacteriales bacterium
TTGATTGGCGGTAATGGACTCGTCGGGGGTACGGAGCACGCGGACAACGGCATTCCCGCCGTCGAATTCGAATACGTCCCCCCGTTCTACGATTTGAACGGGAATGGAACGGCTTGCGATGGTGTCGCGAACCAGTACGCAGAGCTCAGCCGTGGTCTGGGTGGTCTGCTTGGGCTCTCCCTTGACCAGAAACTCATCCGAGGGGAAGTGGTGGTAGACCTTGTCCACCGTGATGTCGGGATGCTCGGTCAGCATGGTGAGAAAGCAACCGAAATGGTCGTCGTGGAAGTGGGTGAGAAACCAGGCGTTGACGTGTCCGCCCAGGGATTTGAGATATTCGTACAGATAGGGAGCCTCGGAGGGGAAGCCTCCGTCGACCACGAGCAGGGTCTCTCCGCTTTCCAGAATAAAGGATGTATTGATGGTGTCGGTCACCGACTTGAGCATGTGCAGTTTTGCCATGACAGCCTCCTGGGAATAGATTTCCTCTATTATACTCCCATTTGAAATGTTTGTCAACGGTTTTGCGAGGAAAGAGCATGCGGGATTTTTATGAGTGTGTATGTGTTCACAGAGAGGTCACACAGAGTTTACAATAATCATGTAAAATATTTTCGTAACTTCTGTAAGATTTTGCGTTTTTTGGTGTCTTATATAGTAAAGGGAACCTCTAAAGGGCTGAAACAGCCGGAAAGGAAGCGCACATGAAAAAACTGATCACCACGGTATTGATCGCCGCTCTGCTTTTGGTGACCCTCCCCTTGTCCCTGACAGGTTGCTCCCAAACCGACAAGCTTCTCCGCCTGGATGAGGATGAACGGGCG
The DNA here is from genome assembly GCA_045602325.1 of Eubacteriales bacterium. Taxonomy (GTDB): domain Bacteria; phylum Bacillota; class Clostridia; order Oscillospirales; family CAG-272; genus CAMEON01. The sequence goes on from JAZSBH010000049.1 coordinate 825, forward strand.
CAACAATTTTTTCATTTGCTCCATAATTATTCGGATTATTCTACTTCCTATTACATGGAGCGGACAATGTCCGTTGAAATTGATATTGGATCGAATCCTTATGAACAGGTCACCGAAACGACGGTTACCTTTGTTGCCAAAGAGGACGACCTTGCCCATCTGGAGCAGATCAAAACTACTGTTTGGACAGATAACGGAAAAAACGTACTGTATGAGGACAATGGTTATGCAGACGGCATGATGTTTTCCTGTTACAAGGAAGGAAAAAATGAATCCGGGCTGAAGTCTCCTATCACCGCCGAGAGCTATAAGATCTTTTTGGTTGAGCTTACTGCAGATCAAACCGAAATCCAAGTGGGAAATGGTTATACGAATACCATGACCTGCGTGCAGAATCAAGATAAGACCTGGACTGCGACGTATGAGAAATTTACAGAGGAGGGAATGGTGCCTTTCCTGGAAATGTTGGATGGCATGCAACACACCGTCACTAACGATCACGAGCTGATGGATGTGCGTCTGACTTGTGAAGCCGATATGGATTTCTATATTACTTCCATGAATGTTGAATATTTGTTTGAGGAGAATCCAAAGGCTGATACCCGTGTTCCCGAGATCAGTATTGTATCCGAATACAAAAAATGTGATAACACAAACCACGCAGAGTCCTACGATATTTCGGATTTCAATGAAGTGGAGGATGTTTGTCTTATTCGACGTTTTGATGATGCCTTGGCGCGCCGTATCAGAGCTGATTGCGGTACATACACTTACGCGCTTCAGCAAACTACCGTAGCCGACGGAGTAACCACAGGTCGGGATTTCGTAACAAATATTTGCTTTGATACGGTAGAGGGAAGATTTTCTTTGGATATGATGAGCGAAGGTACATCATGGGATAATGAAGCTTTTTCCAATCAGTCTATCTACCGTGACGGTGTTCTACTGGAAGAGGAGAAAAACATACAGACAGGAGAGATCTGTTCCCAAAAGGAATCTCCTATGACCGATAGCGAGGCTCGTGCCATCCTTGCTTCTTTGTTGACTATCTCTGAAAGCGATGCATATGATATCATCCGAATTGAGGTTTTGAATGAAGCGGAAGGAAAGTATCGTTTGCATTTTGGAGATCAAATGCGTAGCTCATATGCCGAGGTTTATGCGAACAGCGGAGGTGAGTTGACTGTTTTTGAATTCTATGTGGATATTATCCTGCATGGAAATGTGTTGGATGAGTATATGCATTATCTCCATACGGGCGGACGTACGGGAAAGGCACAGGAGCAGGATAATCAAGTAAGGATTGTTTGCTCTTTTGCCGGCAGTAAATAAATACCCCTATTGATAGTTGTTGAAGTTTTTGTCCCGTACTTTATACAATAACGAAAGGAATTTATATTATGAAAAAACTGATCACCACGGTATTGATCGCCGCTCTGCTTTTGGTGACCCTCCCCTTGTCCCTGACCTCCTGCTCCCAGGCTTCCCGCCTTCTCCGTATGAAGGAATCCGACCGGGCCGCCTACTTTTATCGCCTTGTGAACAGCAAAGCCGATTACGCCGCATCGGGGTCCTTTGAGCAGACCATGTCCATGAAGCTGGATATCGGAGACGTGGCCTACGAACAGGTTACCGAAGGAACCATTACCTTTATTGCCGAGAAGGACGATCTCACCTATCTGGAGCAGGCTAAGACCACCGTCTGGACAGGTGGCGAGAAGATTATCATTTACGAGGACAGAGGGTATGCCGACGGCATGATGTTCCTGTACAGCAAAGAAGAGAAGGACGAGTCCAAGCTGAAGTCCCCTATTACCGCCGAGGAATACAACACCTTCATGGGCGAATTGAATGCGGATTCCACTGAAATTCAAGTGGGAGAGGGATATTCCGAGACCATGACCTGTGTACAGAACGAGGATAAGACCTGGACGGCTACCTACGAGGGCTTTACCGATGAGGGCATGAAGCCGTTCCTGGAAATGCTGGAGGGCATCGAATATACCGTCACCGCCGAGCATACGCTCAAGGACGTACGTTTGACCTACAACGCCGATAAGCAGTTCTATCCCATCACCGTAACCATTGAGTATCTGTTTGAGGAAAATAAGGACGCCGAGACCCGCGTCCCCGAGATCAGCGTTCATACCGAGTACAAGGGCTGGAATAATACGGTTCTTTCTCAGCCCTACGATATTTCGGATTTCACCGAGGTCAGCGACCTTCGGCACGTTGAGCGCTTCATGAAGGCACTTTCCGACCGTGAGACAGCTGAGTTCGGAAAATTCAACATTCACGTGGAGACCAAGGCCACCGCCGGAGACGGATTCGATAACGACGTCACAACGGATCAACAAGTGAGCTTTAAAAACCTCAACGGCTTTACGTTTTCTCTGACCTATGACCAGGACGGCTACAAGTACGATATGAATTATGCCAAGGGCTCCATGTCGGTGGTAGTTCGAGATGAATCCGGCAAGAAGGTGCATAGCGAGACCACGCCCATGACCGACGCTGAAGCCCAGATGACGGTTTCGCAACTGGTGGATCCCGAACAGATCAGCGGAGTGGATATCGTTGGTATGACCGTACGGGATGAGGAAAAGGGGATCTACCGCTTTGAAATGGGTGATGCCGTCAAGCGCACCTATGAGGAGCAGTACGAGCTAGCCTACGGCGCTCCTCTGGAATCCTTTAAGGCTTACTGTGATGCCACCGTGCTGGACGGCAAGCTTTTGACCTATACGTACCACGTATATACGGTGGTCGAGCTGGACGGCGAGACCTTTACGACCACCGTGGATATGACGGTCACCTTCTCGGATGTGACCGAGGATGGTGAGATGGTTTGAGCGTGCACCCCGCTGTTTTCGGACGGCGGGGTGTTCTTTCAAAAGCCATCACGGATGCAAAGCAATCTTGACAAAAGAAGCAATATAGGGTATAATACCTATGTATGAAGTCCCCACCCACAGAAAGGAGCCTGCCATGAAAGAAAAGATTATCCTACGCGTTGCTGTCACTCTCTTGGTCGGCGTCCTTGTGGCCACTGGCCTGTGGTTGATCTTTCCCACCTGGGAGGCAAGTGAAGTTTCCCATACCACCGTGACCCTGTATAACTACCGTTATGAGACGGTGGGCTTTATTCCCAAAAAGCACGGAAGTGGAGACATAGACGCTCTCATCTACACCGCCTCCGACAGAGAAGAGTACCAGATCGCCATGTTCCACAAGAAGGAGGGGAAGGATCTCAAGGGTAAGACCGTCGAGATCGGGTATATCCTAAACGGCAGCAGCTACGACGGTGCGCATATGATCGTGGAGCTGACTGTGGATGGTGAGGCTGCATACACCTTGGCTGATTGCAACGAGTTTCAGGAAAACCGCAGAGCGGTTCTCTTTTGGGTATGGTTCGGGTTTACGGTGCTGGTGAATCTCACGCTCATTCTGGATATTCTGGAATACCTTGGCATCGTCAAGCGCCGTCGCCGCAATCGCCGCAACCGCAAGGCCCACGAAGAACAGATACGAAACCTTGAGAACCGTCCACGCAATTTCCCGAATACGGTTTGGCAGACCGAGGAAGGTGCCCTTACCCTTACCGTCGCCTCCGACGGCAGCATCACGGGCATTATCCGTATACCCGACGGCGAGACGGTCAAGTCTATCCCTGTCATTTTTGATGATACCGCTCATACGACTGTCCGTATATCCGAGCGAGTGCCGGGGAAAAAGCATACTTCTTACATCGAGATATGGGAAGCCGACTACGAAAGCCCCGACGAGTTTACCGCCAAGCCCAAAAAGACCACCTATTTCAAGAAAGGAAAGACGGTCACGGTTCGCCGTATGGGTGGGGAGACTATCTGATCGTTCAACCCCAAATCTTACTACCACAGAAAGGATTTTTCCATGAAACATCGAGCCACGCTGCGTATTCTCTCGGTTGCTCTGGCCGCCCTTCTGCTGCTTTCTCTGCTGACCGCCTGCGGTGGTGGCAACGAAGAAGTCAAACGACTCATGCAAATGGACGAGGAATCCCGCGCCTACGCAGTTTACGAGAGCATGGCCAACAGCCTTCTTACGGCCATTGCCTTTTCGGTGAACACCACCACCACCTACAGCGGAAAGCTGGACGGGCAGAGCCTGAAGCTTACCCACACCGTGGATATGATCAGTAAAAGCCAGAACGGAGCCGCCCGTATGGATTATTATGTGGACTCTCACCTCACCCAATACGGTGAGCAGTTTCGTGAAACTCGTCTCGTGAGCGGCTATGCCGACGGGTATCTCTTTAAGACCAATTACGTCAGTGGCTATACGGTCAACGCCAAGACCGCCGTGCCTTACAATGAATTCGATTACATGAGGCTCTCAGAGCAGCTCCTGTTGTATCCCGAGCAGTGGGGATGCAAGACTGTGACCTGCGAAAAGAACAAGGACGGCTCCTTTACCGCGACCTTTGCGGGGTTGAGCTCTAACGGATTGAATGAGTTGTCCTACGACTACGGTCTGGATCTTTCCATGATGGGAGAATCTATCTACCTCACCGATGCCACCGTGGTGATGCACTCCACACCGGATCTCCGTTTTCAAAACATCTCCTACAGTCTGACCTACACCCAATATGCCGCTGAGGGGTATCTTGCCGAACAGAAGTTCATTGTGAAAACCGAACAGACCTTTGAGTACGCCATTCCCGAATCCTTCAAGGGTATAGACCTGTCCATCTACGACGACATCGGGGATCTGACCGTACTGGACGATTTCATAAGTTACTTTGATGACCGTATCTACGCCGAGCGGGGAACCTATACCTATGCCTCCCGCGAGAACATCGAGGAGGACGGTAAGCCCTCGGTCTGGCTCTACAACGTCAACATGAACCTCGATACCTATAAGGATGCCCTGCACTACTCCTCCGAGGGAAGCTACGGCTACGAGGGTGAGCAGACCCGCACCCGTGTCATCTACGAGGACGGGATCATGGAATACCGCGAGACCGCTCCAAACGGGGAGAAGGTGGGGGATTCCTTTGAGTATACCGAGGGAGATATGCGGTATCACATCAGAACCGAGCTGAACCTGCGGAACTTCTCCCCCGTGTACGTTACCCGCATCGAGGAGGTCGATGCCAAGGCCGGGAAGTACCGCTTCCACCTCGGTGCCTCCCTCCAGACGGAATTCGTCTCCTACTTCTACGAGCAAAACGGCTCTCTGAAGTACATGGATGCCTACATGGACGTGACCCTGGGGGACGGCAAGCTGAAGGATCTTTCGCTGTACGTGATCGCTGAGGGATACACAGATACCTCCAAGTCCCACAAGTATGAATTGAAGGTGTCCTGTAGCTTCTCAGAAAAGAATACCTCCGTAGCCCCTGTCTGATACCGTGAAAGATTGGCGGTTTACTTATCCCTACGCCCCCGCCGTTTTCAAGCGGCGGGGTGTTTTATCGGATGCGGTTGTATCTGCAATCTTGACAAACTGCATGATATGGGGTATAATAGAATACACTTGAAATAATGAAAACGGAGGACTGCCATGCAGACGTGGAAATACCAACAAAGCCACGACCCCAATTTGGTGACCATGCACGATTGTATCGTCACAAAGATCGACCTGGACACCGCCGAGGATCACACCACCATGACCTGGCACCTCCCCGACGGCATCTGGGTCGCACCCTCGATCTCGCACCATGAGGACGGCAAGACCTGCCGCACCGATGAGGCTTGCGTTGTTTTTGAGTCCAAGCACCTTACCCACGAGTGGGATCAGGAGGCCTCCATCTGCATGAAAAGTCGCTGGCATGGCAAGGATAAACGCGTGAACACCGAGACCTGGGCATACATGACCATCGCCGAGTTCATCGAAAGAATGCAGGAGCGCGGCTGGTCGCTGGAGATCATCAACACCTACACCGAGGGATATATGTTCTACGTCACGGGCGAGATCCATACCCCCAAGGAGCGTTGGTGGCATCAGTTCCGCATGACCTTCACCGCCGAGACCGCCGACTACTTCTGGGACGCCATCCGCCCCGACCGAGTGTGGTGAGTTTCTCTACTCGTTGATTGCTAAATTCTGTAAATTTGGGTTTATCGGTGAGTTTGTTTGCACCTTTCTCTCCCTGTCGAGAGAAAGGTGCCCAAAGAGCGCCACTTAAGGAAAGTACCCACGGTACTTTCCTTAAGGATCCTATCCCCTTATCTGCGCGCCATTTCGCTTTTGCGAAATGGCTTTACGCGCTGTCTGGTCGCAGTTTGCCATAAAGCCGCGATGTTGGCGGAGCGCCAACATCGCGTTTGGTTGCCTATTTGGCAGAAACCCACGGTTTTTCTTTATTCGACAAGAGAAAACAGAAACTTTTGGCAGACGCAAAGGGGCGATTTCCGCGCGGACGGCGTTCCGCCGTTCGTGCGGGCAAGTGGGTCTTGGCGAGTTTCCGCGCCATCAACACATTTTGCAGTAGCAAAATGTGTGCGCAATTTAGGATGATGGATACGTAAGGAAGAAACCGTGGGTTTCTTCCTTACGCGGCGCCTCTTTTGGTACTTTTCTCTCGACGAGGAGAGAAAAGTACATAAGCATAACTCACCGATAAGCTCCAATTTGCCGCTTAAACCAAAAATAGCGGTCGGAGCTGCTTCCCTTCCAGGGCAGCTGACAGGGCAGCGGGGACCTTGTCGAAATCTGCAACCAGGGAATGAGGCTTGGATAAGGGATCATCCTGCCGCAGGGGGGTAAAGTAGACGTTTTTACGGGACAAGAGGGTTCCGATGTTGCGAAGATTGGCGGACAGCGCATCGTTGCTTGCCAACGTAATCAACAACGGGCGATCCGAACGCAGATGGGCTTTGGCCGCCATGCAGACGGGGGTATCGGTGATACCGTTTGCGATCTTGGCAAGTGTATTTCCCGTGCAAGGACAGATGACGAGTGCTTCCAAGGGAATACTCGGCCCCAGGGGCTCGGCGTCCGGAATGGTGCGGACAATGGAACGGCCGCAAAGGGTCTCGATCTGCTCTATAAAATCAGCGGCGTTTCCAAAGCGTGTATCGGTGGCGGCGGTGATCTCGCTCATAATGGGGAGAATATCAAACCCGGATCCTTTAAGCTCGGACAGTATGCGGAGGGCTTTGGACAACGTGCAGAACGAGCCGCAGAATGCATATCCGATCATGATGGCTTCCCTCCTTCCTCTGTGTTTGTTGGTACGACATCCATGCGTGAAAGCGCATCCAGAACACATTCAGCTATGATGCGTCCCGCATCACGGGGGGCGTAACTACCCGGGAGAGACGGTGCGCGCAGGTATCGGAGGCCGTTTCTCGCGGTTGCTTCGCGCACATCCCCGTCGCATACGCCAAAGGGCGCAGAGGCAAGATCAATGAGCAGGGTGTCCCGCTCCAGACCGAGCAGAAGTTCCCTTTTCATGATATGGGCAGGGATGGTATTGAACAAAATGGCATGATCCCGACAGAGAGGAAGCAGACCGCCCAGGGGATCGTCCTCGGTTATGAGCAAGGGATGACTCCCCTCTGCGGCGGCCTCAAAGAGACATTCCTCCCGTCTGGCACAAACCGTCACATCAGCACCGAGGGCGCGGAGCAGGCGGGCAAGGTACTTTCCGATACGGCCGTAACCAAGTACCGCCACCGAGGTATCTCGAAGGGTGCGGTCTATGAGTTCCATGGCGGTCATGAGAGCGGCTTCGGCAGTGATGTAGGCATTGCGGAGCTGGAGGACTTCGTTACCGTAGTAATCTACCAGCCGCGCAGAGGCAGTCGGATCGTCGGCTGTTACCTCGGACACAAAGCCGGCAGGCATTTTTCCGCCAAACAGGGAGAGCTTGGGGTTGCGTTTCAAGAGGGCTTTTAGGTCTTGGAAGGTCACGGCACAAGCGGGGTCACGGGGACAATGTACCGTCTCACCGTCACGGGTGGCAGGCAGGGGGAGGATGAGAACCGTGGCGTCCTCGGCAGCCTTAGCGAGGGTGGTACAGATTCGCAGCTCCCCTTCGCCCTCGTGGGTAGGCAAACATTCGTTGCCACAACCGAGAAGGCTTACGGAATACCCTTCCTCCGTAAGGCGCTGCGCCAGATGGGTCATACGCCCGTCGCCCCCGATGACGGCGAAGCGATGGGCGGGTTTGGGTGTATTGGAAACAGGGGACATATACGATCACTCCTTTCGGGGGCATTGTGACGGAATGCCACGTCGGCCGAACCGGCTTGGCTGTCGATACCTGTCACATTACAGGGTATGCGGGAGCAGATAACCGTGACATAAAAAAAGGAGAGATGCTTGTTCTCTCCTTGGAAATTATTTGTGATACTTGGATCCCTTCGCGATCTGGTAGCACCGATAGACCGCCTCATACAGAATGACCCGCATGAGCTGATGGGGGAATGTCAGCTCGGAGATGGACAGCCGCATTTTGGCGGCGGCCTTGACCTCGGGGGCGAGGCCGTGGGAGGAGCCGATGATGAAGCAGAGATCTCCCGTCTCAGCGGTGACCGATTCCAGCTTGTGGGAAAGCTCCGGCGAGGACATTTGCTTCCCCTCCACGCACATGGCGATGGCATACGCCCGGGGCGGGATGGCGGCCAGGATGGCTTTTGCCTCCTCCGACAATGCTTTCTTGATCTCGGATTCCGATGGGTCGTCGGGGAGGCGGACCTCCTTGAGTTCGATCTCCTCCACGCGGCACATGCCCGAGAGACGCTTTTTATACTCAGCGGCGGCTTCACGGAGGTAGGATTCCTTCAGGCTTCCCACCGTGATGAAACGGACGGTTTGGGGCATCATAGGGGCACCTCCTCGGTGACAAGCTCGTACCGTGCAGGCACGGGCAGAGGCTGATCGGCGTCTCCCACCAGCATGGTCACCTCGTGGGGGGCGGCGATACGGAGGATGGTATCATAACCCGCGAGCGCCGAAAAGGTCTCGTCATAGGCAAGGTCGGGGTAATTGTTCTCCTCACTTAAGTGGGCGAGAAGAAAATGTTTGGTTCCCTGCCCCGCCAGTTCGGCGGCGAAATCGGCACAATCGCGGTTGGACAGGTGTCCGCGTTTCCCGCGGATGCGGAGCTTGAGGTCGTAGGGATAGGGACCGTTCATGAGCATTTCCACATCGTGATTGGATTCCAGCACCACCGACTCACAGCCTGCAAGTCCCGTTCGGATCTCCTCGGTAATATGGCCTATGTCGGTGGCGTACCCTACGCAGACCTGTTTTTCACCGTCGAAAAAGGAAAAACGGTAGCCCACCGAGGCGCGGCTGTCGTGGGGAGTCACGAAGGAGGTGACAGTCACGTCGCCCACCCGGGCGGTAAAAGGCGCTTTTTCATAGAGCTTAAAGCACTTGCACAAGGCTTCGGGCTGGGTATCCTTGTAGCGCAGAGCAGATTTATAGAGGATGTGAACGGGAATGGGGTGCTTTTTGGCCAATACCTCCAGGGAGGCAATATGGTCATTGTGCTCATGGGTAACAAAGATCGCATCCAGGGTATCCACGTCCACGCCGATGGATCTCAAGGACGTCAGCAAGGTACGGGTACACTTCCCCGCATCAATGAGAATACGGGCGCCGGGGGTCTCCAGGTAAGCGGCGTTGCCCGAGGAGCCCGAATAAAGGGTACAGAAGCGGTAATTCATATCAATTCCCTCCACCGGGCAGGACGAATCCCCAGTTCTCAAATACGCCGGACAGATATCCGTCCCAGACGAACAGATACAAAACCTCACACATGAAAACAATGATGAAGGGGATCATGACGGTGACCATCCAGCGGGACTTTTCGGCACGAACGCGGTTACCCTCCACAAAAGCCTGCTTTTTTTCCTCGCTCCAGTCGTCCGGAAGCATATCTACGGTTACGCCCTTATTGACAAAGGCACGGTTATAGACCAAATATGTAACGATAAGAACCGTAAAAGCAACGAAATAGGCAATCATAACCGCCTGGGCAAGTCCCAAGGCAATACAACCGTAATAAATGAAAAGCAGGATAAAAGTCAAGGCAACCGTTGCCCACAAGCGTTGCTTGACGTCGGCTGGCATTGGCTTGGACTGTTTTACGCTCTGCCTCTTCAAATCGGGTCGTTTTTTATTTGGGGAAAACATGAAACCTCCTTATGTGACAATATGATAGCCGAGTGCATAATTAGAATAATTGCAGTTTGGCGGTGTGTTTGTTATGTACTTTTCTCTCTATGTCGAGAGAAAAGTACCAAAAGAGCGCCACTCAAGGAAAGTACCCACGGTACTTTCCTTGAGGATCCTTTCCCCTTATCTGCGCGCCATTTCGCAAAAGCGAAATGGCTTGATACGCTGTCAAGTCGCAGTTTGCCATAAAGCCGCACGGTCGTCAGAGTGACGACCGCGCGGTTAGTCGTCCGTTTGGCAACAACCCGCGGTTTTCCGTTATCCGACAAGCTAAAAAACGACTTGGGGCAGAAGCCGGGCGGCGAGTTCTGCGCAGACGGCGCTCCGCCGTTCGTGCGGGTTTTCGGGTCTTGGCGACCTTGCGCGCGATCAACTTCTTTCGCACGTTGGCGAAAGAAGTGCGCGCTGTAGGATGTTGGATACGTAAGGAAGAAACCGTGGGTTTCTTCCTTACGCGGCGCCTCTTTTGTGAAGTGCTTGCACTTCTCTTTTCATCTCGACGAGGAGAGAAAAGTACATGAGCATAACTCACAGATAAACCCTAATTTGAACATTTTGCAATCGACTATGACAATATGATCTATGAATCAGAAGATCCTTGCGGCACCGACGGGGCGAATCATGAGATCCGAGGTGGCACCACGACCGAAGGCGGCGTCCATGGTGGCGGTGAAGGTCTCCACCAGATCCTCAGGGACGAAGGCCTGCACGGTGCCGGCAAATCCTCCGCCGTGAACACGGTAAGCGGCACGCTTGCCGCCCAACACCTGCTCACAGAGGCAGAGAGCGAGGGAGAGGCCCTGCTCGGATACGTTCTTGGTCGTGTAAACGTTTTGGAGATAGCAGTAGGAAGACTTGCCCGAGGACAGTACGCCGGCGAAGAACTGATCCACGGCGGCGTCTCTGACGGCGCGGGCGTCTATGACAGCGCGGGCGTCACGAGCAGTCACGTCAGCGGCGGCAATGGCGGTTTCCAGGGCGGCCTTCTGGGAAGCAACGCGGCGGTTCTCCGCAAAGAAATGAAGAGCGCGGAGGATGGCGCGGTCACCAACCGTTTCGCGGAGGACGGGGATGGCGGCGATCACATCGGCCTCGCTGACCTCACGGAGAACAGGCTTACCGAAATGGGCGGCAACCGCCTTCATCTCGGCGGGAACGGCGGCGTAATCGTCGGTCAGGTCGGCGTGGTTGCCGCCGGTATTGACGATGCAGAGGTGGTAGCCTGCGGCGGTCATATCAAAGGGTAGTGCCTCGATGATGGGGTTAGAGGGATCGGCAAAGTCAATGGCGACGATACCGCCCACAGCGCATGCGACCTGATCCATCAATCCGCAGGGCTTGCCGAAGAATCTGTTTTCGGCGAACTGGGCGATCTTGGCAATGGTCACCTCGTCCACAACGCCGTTGTTGTACAGGTGAGCCTCAATGGTCCCCACCATATCCTCAAAGGCGGCGGAGGAAGAAAGGCCCGAACCCTTGAATACGGTGGACACGGTGCAGGCGTCAAAGCCACCCACGGCGTAGCCGTTGTTCACAAGGCCACGGCAAACGCCTGCGACGAGGGAGGCAGAGGTGCCGAACTTGGACTCGTCGGGCTCGGTGTAAGAGGCGATCTCTACCACATCCTCATCGAAGCCCTCGCTCTTGAGGCGGATGATGCCGTCGTTGCGGGGGGAGGCGACGGCCAGCACGTCCAGGCTGATGGAGGCGGCAATGACGCAACCGTGGTTGTGGTCGGTGTGGTTACCCGACAGCTCACTACGGCCCGCTACGGTAAAAAGACCTACCTGGCGGTCAGCACCGTACATGGACGCGAAGGTGGCGCAGAGAGCCTTGACACGCTCCCGCTGAACGAGGGCGCCGCCGGAGGAGCCCAGGGTCTCGAAGGTAGCATCCAGCTCACCCGCTTCCAGGGCAGCAATCAGAGCAGAGAGGGACACAAGAGGCTTGTCGATAACTTTGATAGCAGACATAGCAGTATTCCTTTCGGTATGTAAAATGAGAATGGTCTGGATTAAACAATTTATTATAGCATATTTCTTGCGCAGATGCAACGCATACTTGTAAACTTTTCGGAATATACCGTGATTTTTCACGGCATAGATGCCGCCGCCCTTGACAGACAAGCAAATCTGTGATACAATAGGGACAAACCACACCACGGAGAAACCAAGACCCATGAAGTCATCCAACCGAAGCGGCATTCTGCTGGCCATTCTGGCGGCGGCGCTCTACGCGATCAATTCCCCCTTTTCCAAGCTCCTTTTGGACTACGTCCCCTCCACACTGATGGCGGGACTGCTCTACCTGGGTGCCGGTATGGGAATGGGTGTCATCGCACTGATCCGTCGGTTCCGCAAGACGCACCGTACCGAAGAGCCCTTCACCCGCTCGGATCTTCCCTTCGTGCTGGCCATGATCGGGCTGGACATTGCCGCGCCCATCCTGCTCTTGCTGGGCTTGTCCATGACCACAGCGGCCAACGCTTCCCTTCTGGGCAATTTTGAGATCGTTGCCACCGCCCTCATCGCTCTCTGCGTGTTCCGCGAGACCGTCTCTCCCCGACTCTGGGGTGGGATCGCCTTCGTGACCACCGCCTGCGCATTGCTGTCCTTTGAGGATGCGAGTGCCCTCCGCTTGTCTGCGGGCTCGCTCCTGATCCTCGGCGCCTGCGTATGTTGGGGTATCGAGAACAACTGCACAAGGCGGCTGTCGGGCAAGGATCCTCTCATGATCGTGCTTTTGAAAGGGATATTTTCGGGCACCGGATCGGTTTTGATCGGACTTTGTCTGGGTCAGCGCGTTTCCTCTTTCGTGGCAGTCCCCGCGACCCTCGCGGTGGGCTTTGTGGCTTACGGTTTGAGCATCTTCTTCTACGTGTACGCCCAACGGATGCTGGGGGCGGCACGGACAGGTGCCTACTACGCCGTTGCGCCTTTTATCGGCACGACCCTCTCCCTCGCCATATTCCGCGACAGGCCGCCCGCCACCTATCTGGTGGCACTTTCCCTTATGGCGGTCGGTGCATTTCTGGCGGCGAAGGACGAGCCGCTGGTCGTTCCATTCAGAAGGCGCAGAAAAAAATAACCACCCACAAAAGAAAAGGCAAGCATCCCTCTGCCGTCTGTCAAACGGAGGAAATATACCATGCTGACCGTACAGAACACCGAGGCCATCCGCCGTATTGAGGATGCCATCGGTTACACCTTCAACGACAAGCGTCTGCTTGTCCAAGTCCTGACCCGCAAGACCTATCTGAAAATCGACCCCGAGGCCCCTGACAACGAGGTGCTGGAATTCTACGGTGACACCCTGATGAATTACCACGTCACCAACTATTTCATGTCCAAGTACGCCCACATGCTGGACGACGGCCTGTTCTTCATGCGTACCGTGGAGCAGTTTACCGATATGCGCTCCCACTACGTTTGCAACCGTTATCTGACCGAACGGGTCAAGGCTCTGGGGCTCTCCCGTTACCTGCGGGCACAGAATCGGGACTCCGAGCTTCGCCGTGACGGCGAAAAAGCGTATGCCGACATTTTCGAGAGTCTGGTGGGCGCGATCTATCTGGATTCCTACCAGAACGACACCCTCATTCGTGCCTTTATCCTGCGGCAGTTGGGGATCGAGCCCAAGCGACTCCCTGCTGACGTCGAATCCTTTGATTACGATTCTCTGACCACTCCCATACCTTCCCTGCCCGAGGTGATCGAGCCTGTAGCGCTGGAGGAGACCGAGACGGCGGCGGATCTGCCCATCGAGGCACTCACCCCCTCTGAGGTGGAGTCGGCTTCGCTCGAAGTATCACCTGCCGTCGAGGAACACACTATCGAATCGGAAGCATCCGTTGAGCCGACGGTCACCGAGCCCCAACCTGCGGAATCTCCCGTGGTTGAAGATGCTCCTGCCGAGTCTGCCGTCCCGGTCATCCTGACCAAGCAGGATGCCCTGGCCGCCCTGTGTCAGGCTCTGGGGTATGAACTTCCCACCTACGGCGAAACTCCGCCCAACGCCCCCAACGCCCGCCCCGTGGCAGCTTGCACCCTCAAGTACAAGGATGCCAAGGGCAAGCTGGTCAAGATCAGCCTGAACGACTCGGGCAAGACCCTGGCCGAGGCCACCGAAAAGGCCGCCGCCAAGATGCTCAAAAAGCTGGAAAAGCAGGCTGCTGACGCCGCCTCCAAGGAAGCCAAAACCGAGAAAAAGGCCGAGACCGTGGTTGAAGCGGCTGTGATCCCCGCTGTGCAAGAAACACCTGTGGCTGTTGTCTCCGCTATGGAGACGGCATCCGTTACCGAGACTACAGAAGTAGTCGCAGACGTACAGGATGCGCCTGTTGCAGAGACCGAGTCTGTCGTTGCAGAGCATCCCATAGAGGAGACTTCGCCCATTGAGGAATCCGCCGCAACAGAGATTGAACCTGTGGCAGAACAGATCCTCGCGGAAGAAATCACGCCCGTAGCCGAAACCGCCCCCGTCAAGGATATGGCTCTTGCCGAAGATGTGGTTCCTGCAGAGGAAGTCAAGGCAGAAAAGCCTGTCAAGGCCGCCAAGGAAAAGAAAGCTCCCGCGAAAAAGACGGCCACCAAGAGCAAAAAGGCTGAGCAGCCCGTAGAGGCGGCTGTCGCTGAGCCCGCTGTTGAGACTGTTCCCGAAGAACCGGTTGCGATTGAGTCTGTGCCCGAAGCCCCCGCTACGGAAGTCAAGCCCACCAAGACGAGAAAAAGCCCTGCCAGGAGGAAAACGACTTCCAAAGAGGACAAGTCCGGCGCGGAGGCCGTTGCGAGCGAGGTGCCTGCAGACATTTCCGCGGAGAAAATCAAGCCCGCCAAAAAGAGAGCCCCTGCGAAAAAGAAAGCCGCTCCCAAGGCGGACAAGGTTGAAGAAACATCCAGCTCCGACAATAACTAATTATAAAACGTAATTATAAAACGGCGTTCCCCAGCGGGAGCGCCGTTTTCAGCTTCAGATACTCATTTCGTGATTCAATGCTTCCCTGGCCGACCGCTTATTACAAAGCTCCAGCTTGCCGTCCTCCATGCGGTAGATACGGTCTGCCCGATTGGCGATGGACATATCGTGGGTGACCATGATGAGGGTCTGACCGATCATATCCTTGGTCTCCAGAAGCAGGTCCAGCACCTCGTCGGCATTGGCGCGGTCCAGGTTACCCGTGGGCTCGTCTGCAAAGAGAATGTGGGGCATATTGATGAGGGCGCGGGCGATGGCAACACGTTGCTGCTGACCGCCCGAAAGCTCAGAGGGCAGGTGGTGCAGTCTGTCCTCAATGCCCAGAGATACCACCAGTTTCTTGAACATTTCCTCGTAGGAGGCGTTTTCCTTATTGCACATGAGAGTGGGGATGAGGATGTTCTCCAAGGCGGTAAACTGGGGGATCAGATTATGGCTTTGGAAAACCATACCCAGGTAGTTGCCGCGAAAGCGCCCCAACTCGTCGGCACTCATGGCGGTGATGTCCTGGCCGCGCACCGTGATGGTGCCTGCCTGGGGTCTGTCCAGACCGGCCAGCAAGTGAAGCAGGGTGGATTTACCCGAGCCCGACGCGCCCACGATGGCGATGAATTCCCCCTCAAAGACCTTCATGTTCGCGCGGTTGACGGCAGTGATGACCTCGTCGGATTGGCTGTATTGGCGCACCACGTCGGTGGCCTCCAGGATCACGCGGTCGGGATTGATATGGGTTGCGGTAGTAGCGGTTGCCATATTCGGTTATTCCTTTCTTGGGGATGGATCAGTCCACACGGCGAACGCCAATGTCGGGCTTGGTAAACAGACGGTAGGGCAGCTCGCAGGACATGAAGCCGCAGAGCACCGATACAAGCACGCAGGCGATGAGCGCGGGGATGGAGAGGTAGAAGTCGTAATGAATACTCTCGGTAATATGCAGCCAAGGAAGCAGGGTATTGACTGCGTAATAGACCAGATAGTTGCAGAGCAGAGAGAGCAGGATGGTCACCAGGAAGGCCGCACCCGAGAGCACGCCGCCCGCCAGTCGGTGCATCTTAGCGAAGGCGTCGTCGGGAGCGCCCAGCGCATGGAGCACGGCGAATTCGTTGCGGCGCTTGCGGTAGAACATGATCTGTGAGAAATACCAGATCATGGGGGAAATGAGTAGCAGGCATGCCGCCAGGGTCAGAATAACGGCACTGTCGTTCTTGAGGCTTTTGATGCCGGTCTCAAAGTAGTTCCCCGTGGGGGTAACCAGCCAATCCGAAAAAGAGGAAACGGCTTTGCGAATCTCACCCTCGGCGGCCCGGACGGTATCCATATCGGTTCCCTTCTCCATATAAACCTTGAGCTCAGTCCGGACGGGAGGCCGTTTCGTCAGCTCGGTGTAGTTGGCGTAGCCCACACCGAAGGTGATGGTATCCTCGGAATTCAAGCCGCTGACCACGGCACAGACCGTAAAGGTCTCGTAACGGAACTTGTAGGCCTTGATCTGTTCTCGGAGCAACTGCTTGGGGTCTGTGATCAAGCTGATGAAGGCCGTCTCCTCGCAGACGGCTACCACGATCTGATCACCCGGCTCAAACTTATATGTCTTTTTATTGTAGATGTCCTCGCTGATGATGACACCGTTTTCGGTGGTAAGAACAGCGTAGGGGTCGCCCTCGAAGGTGGCGAGATCATGGTTGATCATGTTATCGATCCAGAGCTTGTCCACGGCGGTGTAGGCGTAATTGTTCATAGCCCACTTGTAGCCCTCGGAGGTACGCTCCTGGCTGGACACGGTATACTCACTGGCATCGTAAAGCTGTCCGGTCTTGAGAAGCAGGTGGGAGAGCGCGTAGCCACCCGAAAGGCTGACATCCCATTCGGCGTGACTGACACCGGGAACAGCCTCCAACTCGCCAAGGAACAGATCCACATCGTAACGGATATCCTCAGCCTGAGATGGAGAGGGCGCCCAGGGCTCGTCTCCGATGATCTCTCCTTCCTCGGTCTCGGGCTCCTCGTAATAATTGGAGGGACGGTAGGCCACCGAATACTCGTAGGGATCCAGGTTGTTGTGGAAGGTCTCCATGTCGGCTATGTAGAGACCGGAAATGAAGAAGGCGGCAAAGAGGATAGCAGAGAGCACCAGGCGGATGTAGTATTTCCGCATACGCCAAAAGCCGTAAAGCTCGTATTTGCCCGGGAAATCCTCTCCAAACAAGAAGAAGGAGCGGCGGGGGGATGAGACTAGGTTGGTGTTGTCCCCGGCCATGAGATGGCGGACGGGGGGCTGCTTCGACATACGGCGCATGGGAAACCAGACCGAGGTAAACACGGCGATGATGCCGCCCAGGAGAGGAATCAATACGGTAACAGGGGAGAACCACAATCCCACTCCGCGGGGGATATAGAGCGCACCCGCAATACCGCAACCGATGAGGGCAGAGGGGAGCCAGGTCAGAGCTGTGATGGTCAAAAGCTCGCCTCCGGCCGCGCCCATGAGCTTGGGAAAGTCGGCGCCGCAGGCCATGTACATGCCGTAGATAAACTTGAAGTGATCCAGACGGATGAGGAAGAGCAGCACCATCATGAGGATGGAGAAGGCCAGCCATGCCAAAGAAACGACCCAAAGCTGGACGGTATAGGGGGTGCCGTAATCCTCAGCGAAGGTATAAAGGGGCGAAAAACGAATGTCACGGTGTCCCTGGGAAACCCGGTTAAGCATATCGTTCAGCACCTCTGAGTAGGCAGTCTCCATACCGTACGTGGTATCCAACAGAATGCGGCAGGAGTAGGTGCCGTCCAGAAGGGGCTCGCCGTTATTGACCCAGTAATAGCTTTCCAGATATTCGTTTTCGCGTTGCAGCTGGTACAGCAATTGCTGATCCAGGTTGGCGTACTGCTCGTTATCCAGGAGAGCGACCTCGATGTGGTAGTCGTATTCCTCGGCGACAGTGGATCTTGCCTCATGCATATTGGCCTCGGTGCAGAGGGTGACCGTCCAGAAACCGGCGGTCATGACCAGTGCGGCGAGGTAGAAGCAGATGTACTCCTTCCAGTTCTTGGTGACACTGCGGAAGGCGTTTTTGATATTCGGCGGGTAAAGCACCGAGCCGATGGAGGAAAACAGGGTGATAAGCCATTCGACAAACCGCTTGGTGCGGGATTTTTTCGGCATGAGGGAACCGTCCTTTCGTAGGGAGATTGTATGTGGTGAAGCAAGATGCAGTTGTACAAGATATATTATACCATATATGTGTGACGATTCTGTGTACAGTTTCATATGTATAGTGCACAAAATTGTATTGGGTGTTTTATTTATTTGCACGATTGACCAGGACAAACAAGGTATGATATAATATTATTGGATATATTCCACAGAAAAAAAACTACATAATTGCCGGCGAGATTTCATTCCCCAACTAACGAAAGGAGGATCTTGTTTATGAAAAAAACAGTATTGATTATTATGGTTTGCGTTATGCTTTTAATCGCAACAAGTTGCACCGCATTCATAATCACTTCTGAATCTGTGACCACCCACATGCCTACGGAAGTTATGGAACCATCCCAATTGCTTTTTGATTTTTCCACATCACTGTATCGAACCAGCGAAGATTTAGATGTTTTTTCCACGGAAAAAGCATCTGTCTATAATTCCCGCGAATATACTGACATCACAGCATCCCAAATCCGCACCATGGACGTTTTCGGTACGACCTATGAGCTTCAATACACCAATTCTGCCGCATATGCCTTAACGGGGCAGAAGATCCATGTCTACAAAATGCAGGGAACCGAAAACAGCAAGGTTTTCATTGACGCACAGACCGATACAGTAGTGAAATATGTGAACATTCCCTACACTCCAACTGAAAAGACGGAGGAAGATTATACACAAACGGTGAGGAACCTTGTTGGAAACACCGTCGATCTGTCCGCATACGAGTATTCCTGCGCAACTTGGTACATGGCCGTCTACGATAATGGAGCTGAAAGCAAGGAAATACCCGGATTCCATGTATGTGGAGAAAACGAGTATCTGAAAACATACACTTTTGGATATAACAAGTATATCGACGAATATAGATCGATGGAGCATGTCACGGCTATCTTTGACGAGGATAGTATCACCCTTGAGATCATTGATTTTGCATACGACAACGACTTGATTGCCAAACTGATGGATTGTTGGGATGCTTATCAACTCGAGGTTGCCGACTACTTTACATCCATCACAAAAAATGATTATTCGGTTCAAAAAATCGAGTCGACCACTCACATGTTTTTCATGCGAGATGGCGTTCTCCATGTGGCCTCAACAGCAGAACTGACATTTGCTACAAACAATGAGGCAACCTTCACCACCGTCGCGCAAACCATCACCGCCTGTATTCCGAAAAACAGTTGATCCCCCATCCCCCCCGTAATGTGCCCCCTGTCAAGTAGACAGACCAAAAAACAAAAGAATTTACAAATTAAATAGATTCTTTCATCTCCCCCTGCTGCGCAGCAGGGGGAGATTTTCGTCACGCGGCGGTGGCG
>JAZSBH010000050.1:0-5857 GCA_045602325.1 Eubacteriales bacterium
CGGCTCGATATATTGCTTCGCAACTCGATATGCCCTGCGGGGCGAGAAGGAGCGGCGCGCGGCCCCCTCTCGTTGCCGTAGGCAACATATCGAATTGCGCGCGTAGCACGCAATATATCGATTGGTCGCAACGCGACCATATATCGAGTTCGCCCGCGGCGAACATATCGACGGATCGATCCTAAGGAGGCATATATGAACGAAACAAAGAATCAGTTGCGCGAGGACTCCATTGAGTTTGCAATCCGTGTATCCGATCTCTGTGACGAAATCAAAGGATGCGCCGTTTTTGTGAACCAAGTTGTTCGCTCCTCTTCGTCTATCGGGGCAAATATCCATGAAGCCAAATACGCGCAAAGCAGAGCAGATTTTATCAATAAGTTGGAAATAGCTTTAAAAGAATGTTCCGAGACAGAATATTGGCTTGAACTTATTTTTCGAAAGGGGAAATTCCCCGTTCCACTCTATAACGAGCTGAAAAATCAATGTGGGTCGATCAGAAGACGCTTGATCGCGTCAATTACGACCGCAAAAACGAACCGTTGAAGATCATCGTGAAAGGAGCCCCCATGACTCACGCCATTGTAAAGACCCCCGACGGCACCACCTACGTCTCCCCCATCCTCGCCCTGAAATTCGATGGCCTGAGGACCCTCTCGGTAGGGCTGGACGAATCCCTTACCCACGTATGCCTTCTGAAGCATTGGCACACCGATCCCAAGACTCATCGGGTAACGAGAGGCCTGTTCCTTCTGTCCAATGAGGACGGCAATCCCTCTACCGGTTGGGTCGGCGCGGATTGGTTCCTGCGTGATAAAGCCCTGTTCCGCCGCGTCACGGGCGGAGATCGGATCCCCGTGGCAGATGACCCCCGCTTTGCACCGTATGCAAGCCCCATCACCCTGCCCGACTGGTTTGAGGTCAAAAACGAGCAGGATGCCGCCGATCTGGAATGCGTCTCCTTCGACTTCCATGACTCCACCGTGGACACCCTCACAGAGGAAGACGGAGACTGGATCATCCGTTTCGACACCTCCTGGGAATGTATCATTACGGTACGATTCTGCGGCGTCACCGATGCTTGGTTCAAGGACGTGGTTTACGAGATCCTAGACGCCGAGATCACAAAGACCGCAGAGGGCTTGACCTTCACCGTCCTGGATCATTTAGCCGACCTTGACGAAGACCAAGAGCCCCCTTCGCACGATGGAAAGCCCCACATCAAATGCAAAAGGATCCTCTGGAAAATTGAAATCGGACAATAAAACCGAAAGGAAATACCGCCATGTCCGCACTGAACATCACCCACCTCACCCTCCCCGTCGGCGCCACCGCGCCCTTCAAGATCATCCATCTTTCCGACACCCACCTGACCTACGCCGATCTGCGGGACGGTCAGCGCAAGGTAGACCTCATCGACTGGCGGCTTCCCTCCTTCCCTCACGCCGAAGCCGTGCTGGCCGAGGCAGGGGCGCTGTCCCGCGAGCTGAACGCGCCCATTTTCCATACGGGCGACCTCATCGACTTCGTTTCTCTGGCCAATTTAGAGGCGGTGAAGGCCTTGACCGATACCCATGATGTGTACATGGCCACGGGCAACCACGAGTTCTCCCTCTACGTGGGGGAGGCCAAGGAGGACGCGGCCTACCGCAACCAAAGTCTGCCCGCGGTGCAGGCCTGCTTTGGGAACAACATCCGCATGGACTCCCGTGTGATCAACGGAGTTAATTTCGTGGCGCTGGACAATGGGTACTATCTCTTTGAGCCCGAGCAGTTCGAATTCTTAAAGGGGGAGGTTGAAAAGGGTCTGCCCATCGTGCTGATGATGCACACGCCGCTGTACGAGCCCGCCCTGTACGAGGTCATGATGGGGCGGTGTCCCTGCGCCTATCTGGCGGGGGTGCCTGAGGAGAAGATGCGGGGCTATCCCGCAGACCGCTACGAGCAGCAGCTTGCCGACACGGTCACCCTGGAGATGATGGAGTATATCGCAAAAGAGCCCGCCATCAAGGCAATTCTGACGGGCCATTTGCACTTTAATTATGAGGGGACTTACGCGGGTAGGATTCCCCAGATCGTGACGGGGTGTACCGATGCGAGGGTGATTGAGTTCGTATGAAAGCCAAACAAAAAAATGTTCCTTTGAAAATGCAATATCTGATCAACGCTTGGTTTCTCTTGGCATTCGCGTTGCTTCCGATCATAGTTCTTTTTCAGTCCATTCAAGATATCCATTTGCTCCGCCCCTCCTATGAGGACTACACCTACAAGACCTACACCTTTGTTTCCCTTCGCGAGCTGGACGATTCCGATGGCGGAGGCTCCCAGTACATCATTACGGTGAAAGAGGAAGAAAAAAAGCTCCGCATCAACAATCTGATGGATTCCCATACGTTGTATCAAGGGTTGAATACGCTGAATGATGGCACTACCTTCTATTGCTACGTCGCAGAGGACGGGGCGCGTCTTGAGGTGGTGGAAATCGGTCTGCATTCTGATGCCGGCTTTGATCCCTTCTATACGTTGGACGAGTATAAGAAAGAAATGACCGTCAGCGTGTGTTTTGCCCTGATTCTCTGCTCGGTCTTTCTGACCCTCGCGGTGATCTTTGCCATCCGTTACTTTCGGAAAGCACATACATGTTCCATAGAAGCCAACACATACAACAAGCCATGAAAGGCGGTACACCCATGCTCCCCTGCCCCTACGCAAAAAAATGCGGAGGCTGCTCCCTGCAGAACCTCCCCTATGAAGAACAATTACATTTGAAACAGGCCAAGCTGATCAAGCTCCTCGGCCGTTTTGGCCGTGTGGATGAGATCATCGGCATGGACGACCCGACCCACTACCGCAACAAGATCCAAGCCGCTTT
Source organism: Eubacteriales bacterium (assembly GCA_045602325.1). Taxonomy (GTDB): domain Bacteria; phylum Bacillota; class Clostridia; order Oscillospirales; family CAG-272; genus CAMEON01. Next base: position 2,873 of record JAZSBH010000050.1, read on the forward strand.
CCGCTCGAAAAGCGGCAAGGTGGTGTCGGGTGTCTACCAGTCCGCCTCCCGCCGCATCGTGGAGGTGGAGTCCTGTATGCTGGAGGACGAGTGCGCCGCGCCCATTCTGGCCACCGTCCGCAAGCTCTGCGCTTCCATGAAGATCAGACCCTACGACCTGGAGTCGGGTCAGGGCTTTTTGCGGCATGTCCTCATACGAAAGGGCTTTCACAGCGGCGAGATCATGGTGGTGCTGGTGACGGCCAAGGGCGAGTTCCGCTCGGAGCGAGCCTTTGTCAACGAGCTGCTCCGCCGCCACCCCGAGGTCACCACTCTGGTGCGAAATATCAACCCCACCGACACCGCGCTGTTTTTGGGGAATGAGAGCCACGTCCTCTTTGGTGAAGGCTACATCACCGACCGCCTGTGCGGTTTGGATTTCCGCATCAGTCCCCGCTCCTTCTACCAGGTCAACCCCGTCCAGACCGAGATCCTGTACGGCAAAGCACGTGAATTTGCCGCCTTAACCGGCTCCGAGACTGTCATCGACGCCTACTGCGGCACGGGCACCATCGGTTTGACGGTGGCTTCAAGTGCACACAGGGTGATCGGTGTAGAGGTCAACCGCGACGCGGTGGCGGATGCCATCGAAAACGCGGGGCGCAACGGGGTGACCAACGCCGAGTTCCACGCCGCCGACGCGGGGGAATTCATGGAGGCCATGGCCGCAAAGGGGCAGACCGCCGACGTGGTCATCACCGACCCGCCGCGGGCAGGATGCAGCGGGAAGTTCCTGCATAGCCTCATGAAGTTGGCACCGAAACGCATTGTGTACGTTTCCTGCAACCCCGATACACTGGCGAGGGATCTTTATACCCTCTCGAAGGGCGGGTATAAGGTGAGGAAGATCCAGCCGGTGGATATGTTCCCGTTTACGTCCCACGTAGAGTGCGCGGTGATGTTGGAGAGGAAGGCGTAAGCCTGCCTGAACAAAAAATCACCGTTTTCAACAAAGTATCGACCCGGTGCTTACGAGTTTCGGTCGTGATTTTATCCGATCTGACCAACCTACGCCATGGTCTCCAGCATCTTCAAGTTGACCTCGTACTTGCAGAGCTGACCCGATACGTACTTTTCGTACTCGTCCACCATATATTCGGCCATACGCACCACCTCGCCGCCAAGGCTTCCCGCGATATGAGGAGTGAGGAAGCAGTTGGGGAGGGTGTAGAAGGGGTGCCCCGCCGGAGAGGGTTCGGGGTCGGTCACATCCAGCACTGCCGTCAGATCGGGGCGTTCGGTCAGGACTCTGACCAGATCGTCCTCCACTACCTGTGCACCGCGTCCCGTGTTGAGGAAGGTCGCGAAGGGGGGCATGGATGAAAAATGCTCGTAGCGGAGCATTTTTTGGGTCGCCCGATTGTTGGCCAGGTGGTTGGACACCACCGCACAGGCGGAAAACAGCTCGTCCAGAGAGCATTGGGTAACGTTCAGGCTCTTGGCCTTTTCGGAAGACATGAAGGGATCAAAGGCCAGCACCTCCAGATCGTAGGGCTTCAGCATCTCGGCCACCAGAGAGCCGATCATGCCGCAGCCGATGAGTCCCACACGCTTGCGGTAGTTTCCGATGTGCTCTCCGCGGCGGGTGGCGGCGGCGTCCCGCGCCTCCTTGGCCAGAAGACGGGTCTGACAAAAGAAATCCTTGCCCGCCAGAATGATCTGCGCCACAGTATACTCGGCCACGGGGACCGCGTTGGCCGCCCACGCGCTGAACACCTTGACACCGGAATTCAGGAAGGGTCGGGCAAAGCCCTGCACCGAGCCGGCGGCGTAGAACACGCATTTCAAGTTCGGCAAACACTCCTTGATCTCCTGCTCGGTAAAGGACGGCATTCCCCAGGTGGAGAAGATGATCTCCACGTCGGCAAAGCGGGCGGGGTCGACAAGAACGTCGGCCTTTGTGTAGCGCTTCTCGTCCAGCTCGGTCATGCCGCGCAGGCGGGCGAGAACCGTCTCGTCGTACACGGTATGGTAGTGGTGGGCAGCTTCACAGAGAATGATGGTCTTCATCACATACCTCCTACAATGGTTTTGAGGGCTTCGGCCTCGGCGGGCAATGTCTCGATACGGTCATCGGGCATGAATTCCAGAAGCAGGGTACGGGGCGCGGGCAGGACCGCCAGATAGGTGCGCCAGGTATCCACGGCCTCCCCGAGGGGCAGCTTCTGCGAGCCCTTCCAGTTGAACACGTGGATATGCTCGGCAAAGGGCGCGTAGGCCTTCGCCACGGCCAGACTCCCCTCGGTGTCCAGCCATTGGAAGGGCTGCCAGTACATACGGAAATGGGCAGAGTCGATCGTCTGCATGAGCGTCATCGTGTCCTCGGGGTTTTGGGTGAAGGTGCCGTGATGGCACTCCATGCACAGCATCACGTCGTTTTGTTCGGCAATTTCGGCGGCCTTGCGGCATTGTTCAAATAAGTGAGCCTTTTCCTGCGGTGTCATATCGGCACCGCTTTTTGTACCACACCACAGGCGCAGGATCCTCGTCCCCAAAATTTTGGCGGCGGCAATATAATCGGACAGCTCCTCCATGGGTGTCTGTCCCAAACGGAAATAGGTACCGTAGGAGGAACAGTGGATGCCGTAGTCTTCTTGCAGTCGGACGATCTCCTTGAGTCGCGCCGTATCGTGGCAGGGAGCATGGACGTCGCTTCCCCACTCAATGCAGGTGAGTCCCGCATCACGGACGGCCTTCAGAATGTCTTCAGGGCTGTGCTTGCGGAAGGATACCGATACCAAGCCCAATTCGTAGTGCTGTTTACTCACGTTGTGTCTCCTTTCTCTTTCTCGCCAGCAGGGTCTCAAACCACAGCTCGGGATCGGGCATGGGGGAGATCTCCTGCATTTTCGAGGTCGCACCCACCGTAACGGTGCGGGTCTGTCTGGCCGCACCGTCTCCCGAAGGTCCCCGCTTATCCACCAACGCCGAGCCGTGAGTTCCGAT
>JAZSBH010000051.1:0-9290 GCA_045602325.1 Eubacteriales bacterium
CTGGCAAATGGGCACGCAGATGAGGTGGATGGATTCCCACGGAAGGCACCGTGGGTGCCCTCCTTGGGCGGCGCCTCTTTTGGTACTTTTCTCTCGACGAGGAGAGAAAAGTACATAAACAAACCCACCTATAAACCCCAATTTGAACCCATGCAATCACTCACCAAGGGAGGTAGTATTATGCTTCACAAACTCCGCAAGACCGCGCAGAGGACATTGCTCCTGCTCTGCGCCATGACCATGTGTCTGGTCTCCCTGCCCGTCGTGGCGCTCCCCGTCGCCGCCGAGGACAAGAATTATGTCGAGCCCGGCTACGTCGTGGATTTTTCCAGCGACGATGCCATTGACAACTGCTACGACGTCTTTAACATAACCACCACCCTGCAGGACGGTGCCATGAACGTGGGCTTTACCGATACGGGAGCGGGCAACTGCTTTGACCCCTACCTGTCCCTGTCGCTGGACACGGGCAAGTACAGCTGTGAGGAGTACCCCTATCTCGCTCTGCTGGTCAAGACCAACAAGCAGGATCTCAAGGGTCAGCTCCGCTTCCGCACCCCCTCCACGGGTAACGATTACCCCTGCCAGGAATTCACCTACCAAAAGACCGACGACTGGCAGGTGGTGGTGGTGGAGATCACCAACCGCTCCACCCTTCTGTTCTATCCCCAAAACGGCGCGCTGACGGGCGGCTACACCAACCTCCGTCTGGATATGTTCAACAACGACTGCCCCGCAGACACCCAGTACGCCATCAAGGCCTACGCCCTCTACAAGACCGCCGAGGACGCCGCCACCTTCATCCACTACCAAACACCCTCGGATAAGGATGAGCAAGAGAAGGAGGATCTGCTGAATTCGGTGGACTTCGCCTCCTTCTGGATGGGCACCGCCTTCAAGGAGCCCGCCATGCAAAAGAAGATGCGCTGGGTCACCGCAGGCTACACCAACAACAACGCCACCGTGGATAAGCTCCTCCGCCAGGGCTACGGCGGATTCACCTCCAACGTTCTCTACGATCAAGATTATCTGCAGGACGACGAGGAATTCGCCATTCTGAAAAACGTCTTTGATTACGCCAACAGCCAAGGCATGAACACCTGGATCTACGATGAGTACCAATGGCCCAGCGGCAAGGCCTTCGGTCTGGTGCTGAAGGGTCACGATGAGTTCGAGGCCACGGGCGTGGAGCATAAGACCGTATCGGGCAACGGCGGCACCGCCTCCTATCGTCTTGTGGGCACCGATATCAAGGTCATGCAGGCCGTTCTGAAGGATGATGACGGCACCCGCGACGTGGAGATCAGATCCGACGGTACAGTCTCGGTGGCCGCCAAAGGAAAATGGACGCTGGACGTCTACGTCCTGCGCTACACCTTCGACGAGGTGGAGGATTCCACCGACTGGGAAAAGCTCCGCGACGTGGATCTGCTCAATCCCGCCGCCGTAAAACGCTTCATCGAAGTCACCCACGAGCAGTACAAGCTGAAGCTGGGCGACACCTTCAAGCAGGTAGAGGGCTTCTTCACCGACGAGCCCCAGCTGGGCAACCGCGCCATGCTGTCCTACGCGGTCTGGACCCCCGATCTGGACAAGAAGTTCTACGAGGCCTATGGCTACGAGCTCAATATCCCCAGCCTGTTCGCGGGAAACACCGACTACGACCGTATCATCCGCATGAACTACTACCAGCTGGTTGCTTCCCTCTTTAAGTCCTCTTACATCGATCAGATCGCCGATTGGTGCGAGGCGAACGGCACCATCTCCTCGGGACATCTGCTCTTTGAGGAGGACATGAACGACCACATCGAGACCTACGGCGGCGACTTTCTGCAGTTCGTGGGCGGCATGACCGTCCCCGGAGCGGACACCCTGTGGGTCAACCCCGAGCTGCTCATGGGCAAGCACAACATCGGCAACTACATGGGGCTTCGCTACGTGGCCTCCGCCGCCAAGAACGCAGGCAAGGAGGACGTATTCCTGGAGTACAACCCCGATGCCGCCGAGGCTCTTCCCGATGATCCCATGCCTGCATCCTACGGCGGTGCATCCATCTCCCGTCTGCTGGGCTGCAACGTCTTCCACGTCATCAACCCCCAGTACAACTACACCACCACCCAACTGCAGGATCTCAACGATTACGTGGGACGCATGAATACCATCCTGGACGAAGTGAACGAATGCGGGGATATCGCCGTGTTCTACCCCATCGCCACGGTGCAGGCACTCCACAACGCCGACTCGGATCACTCCTCCACCACGGGAGGCGCCCGCAAGACCAAGGCTTACAAGCTCAACAACAATTACGAGGTCATGTGCAAGAACCTCCTGACCAACCGGTATATGTTCACGGTTCTGGACGACGAGACCATCCGTGCCGCTACGGTCACGACCGACGGCCGCCTCGTGGCAGGTCTGGGCTCCTACCGTGTGGTGATCCTGGGCTACGCCCAGTACATCTCGGTGGAGGCACTGGATAAGCTGACGGTGTTTACCGAGGCCGGAGGCACCGTGATCCTAGTGGGGGACACCCCCGCGCACGGCCTGCGGCTGGAGCAGGAGGAGGCCATCGCCGCCCTGATGGCTAAGCTGGAGGGTCAGCCCACCCTGAACCAGGGCAACGGCCGTGACCTGATCTCGATCCTGGACGGCATCGCCCACCGCGACCTGACCCTTTCGGTGGTCAGCGGGGACAACGCCAACCTGCTCATGGGAGATTTTGAGTCCACCGATCGCGACGTAACCTTCCTGGTCAACGCAAGCTACACCGATACCGTCGTCAAGCTCTCCTACACCGACGGCTACACGGGAGAGGCAACCCTCTACCACCCCGCCACGGGCTACATCGAGACCGTCACCCTCGGAGATGGCAAGGAGATCACGGTCCCCGCCTGCGTGGGTCTGATCCTCATGCGGGAGGCTGACAACACCCGAGACGATACCGCCTATATTCCCAAGGACGAGCCCATCACTCCGCCCTCCGATACCCTTGCTGACACCGAATCCCCCGCTGACACCACCGCGCCCTCCGGCGGCTGTAAGTCCACTCTGGGCGTGGGTGCCGTGGCACTAGCCGTGATGGGTAGTGCAGTTATTCTTCGGAATAAGAAAGAGGATTGAGGTAACAAATTGCGATTTATCGGGGAGATGTCTGACGGCGAATGCGGAATAACCCAAACCCTCATCCGCCGCCCGTCGCATTCGCTGTACGGCACCTTCCCCCGCAGGGAAGGCAAGCGTTTTATATTGTTTGTTATCTCAAAACCATGAAGTATCCGTATGTTTTCGGTTATAAAAAGAGCGAAAACACACTACGTTCCTGCCTTCCCCGCGGGGGAAGGTGTCGCCAGCTCCTGCGGCGGCGACGGATGAGGGTCTAGGTTACACCGCTTTGCCTGTCAGATAACAGACATATAAAATGCAATTTGAAACACCGATTGAAGAGTTACGCCCAAATTTGAACCCCAAAATAACCGCCCCGACGGACTCCAAAGGTCCCGCCGAGGCGGTATTTTCATACTCAATTCAAACCAATATCCACGCCGCGAGCAGTCCCACCGCAATCAATCCGAAGGCAACAACCAACCCCAGCGAAGCCACCCACAGCCATTTGGGCTTATCGGCTCTTCGCCGCGCCAGCTTCAGCGAAATGACCAGACCTGTGATCCAAGCGACCGCTACACCGACAAAAACAGCTAACCCCACCAGCAGGTAAGAACCAATCAAGTATACAGCTCCTCCGACCAAAACGTACGGATCGGCGGGCTCATCGGGCACATCAGGAGCCGACATTCCCGTGGGCAAAAACAGAAGGGTCAGGATTCCGACCAGCAGCACACAGGCAATAACGAACAGGACGATATGCTTGGTTTGCGCCTTTACAGGCGGGGTCGACGGTGTCGTGTACATACGAATTCTCCTTTCGGGTGTATCCCTCTACCTATATAGACAGGAAACCTCCCCCGAATCTGTCATGCTTTTCCGAATTTTATGGAAAAGATTATCCGTACACCTCGATCTCGCCAACGCCCATGGAACGGTTCGAGTCGGACACAATGCGGATGTAGCGAGCCTTGACCGTGTCGAATGTCAAATCCAGAGGAACGGTCAGATCATCCCACTTGTAGCTGACCACCTTGCCTACCTCCGTATAGTTCACGCCATCCTCAGACACGTATACGGTAAAGTCCTTGCAGCGCTGGGCGCTCAGCATACCCTTGCACATATAGACCCTGATCGTATTGATCTCACAGACCTCCAGCAGATCCAGTTTCAGCCAGCCGGAACGGTCCGTGCGGTCTGCTACCCAGTATCCGCCGGTAAGATCGCCGTTGGTCAAGTGGTAAGCGGCAATGTTGCTCTTCTGCCAGAAGGAGGCGGAGGAGGAGGAAACGAACACGGGTTTGTTCAAAGCCAGATTCTCGGCCTGTTCAGGCGTCTTCTCGACAGGGCGGGAAACATCCCAACCAGCAGGGAGTTCAATGACCGCGCACTGTCCGGGCGCCAGATCCAGCGTAAAAGTACCGTCAGCTCCCACCGCCAGAGGCTCCATCTCTCCCGTAGTCAGATTCAGGATCTTGAAGTCGCCCGTTTTGTTGGCCTTCAGGGTCAGGGTCATAGCACCATTCGGCGCAAACTTCTTGTTGGTGATCACCACGTGCTGCTGACCCGATCCGTCCAAAGACTGGTACAGGGTAAAGATGGCGTCACCGGTCTTAGCCAAGGTGAAAATGAAATCATCAGGCAGAACCGGATTGTCGATCTCTCCGTGACCGTGGTATACCTCAATAGCATCGCTGTTGCCCAGCACCTTGCCTACGGTCTTGATGTACTTCCCCGCCGCGATCAGTCCCTCGTAGTTCCCTGCGGGGGTGAAGTCGGTGGTGACAAAGCCCGTTCGGAAGGCCGCCGCCTCAGCATCCACGGGGGTCAACGCCACGAACCACTTGTAGTTTTTCATGCCGTAGGCCATACCCAAAGAGGCGTTGTAACGCAGAGCGTCGGCGTCCAGCAGAGGATACGCCCCCTCAATGATCATGGACTGCATATAGTAGCCTGTATCGGCCTGATAGAGGAGACCCGCCTTGCGGAGACGGTTGAGAGAGGAATAGACCTTGCTGTCAAAGCCGCCGTTCCACGTGAAGGGGTAATGATCGTAAGTCAGAAAACGCATACGTCCGTTCCCACCCGCCACGGCGGCGAATTCGGTGAAGTATTCGTCAATACCGCCAAAGTTGTAGGGAGGCAGAAGGTTCAGATGGGGAATCAGGTGAGGATTGTACTCTTGAATCAAATGGAATACGCGAGCATAACCTAGATACTCCTCATGAGGCTCATCCTGAAGATAAATACCGTAAAAACCCGCACGGTTTTCGTACTTCTTCACGATGGCCAGGATCTCCTCGTCATCCATTTCCAGGAAATTATGGGAGCCTGCGGGGTCGTTGGGGGAGTATGCCAACCCCAGCTCGTTGCAGACGAACAGGGAGTACATGGAAATATGGTTACCCGCACGGTCGTTGGAGCGGGTGTCCTCAATGTACTCCACTCCGCCCTCAGCGAGAATTTTCAAGCCTACGGGAATCTGTTCGGGGTAGGCGAAGTTGGAATGGTAGAACGCCGAGATACGGAACTCATTCCGCACCTCCTCCTTAACCTCCACGTGGCAGACCGCCAGATTCTTCCCGTCGGTGACGTATACGTCGGTCTCACCCAAACCGACAGGCGTAATCAGGCCGGTTTTATCCACAGCCGCCACACTCGCGTCCATGGATGCAAAGCGGAGCTTTGCATCGGCATCCACGGCGGTGCCGTCGCGGTAATAGAGAATCTCCAGCTTTTGGGTAGTGTCGGGATCCTTGAACAGCCAGATATCGTGGCGGTTGAGGATCATATTGGAGGCCGTGTCGATGGGAGAGTATACCTCAAACTCCGAAAGTGCCAGATACCTTCCCTTTTCAGGATCCCCCGCACCCAACTCACGAGTCAAGAGTTTAACGAAGCGACCCTCCACGCCATTCAGGGCTACGGTCAGGCCATCCTTAGCGGCATCGGGGGTGGCGTCGGTGACGGTAGCGGCGGTGACGTAATCCACGCCGTCCGCCGAGACCAGAATATCAAATGCCTTGGGGAAACCGCCCTCGTCACCCGCCAGGGGGTAGATCTTAACGCTGTCCAGAGCCTTGACCGAGGTCAGATCGAGGAAGAAATAGTATTCCTTAGCGGCGTCTGTGTTCTTGCCCCAAGGGGTGGAAAAGCCCGTGGAGAAGTCGCCGTCGTTCAGGTGGAGATTGCTGTACCCCTCGTCGTTCTTGGTGGCCGAGCCAAGGGCAAAGCCCTCGCGGGCCACGTTGGCAACGGGAAGCGCAGCAGGCTCAAAAGCCAGAGGATCGAAGGTCGCCTCGGTGGGAGCCTCGGTGACCTCTTCGGTGGTCTCCTCGGTGGAGGCATCGGTGGGCGCCTCGGTGGGTGCCTCGGTGGGTGCCTCGGTGGGTGCCGCTGTATCGGCAGGCAGAGTCGTGTCGGCGGCATTTCCGCCCCCCGTGCAGGACACAGCCAGCATGCCGGTCAGGAACAATGCCAGACATAGTAACAGTTTCTTCATAGTTGTCATTCCTTTCAGATTGGTACCTATATTATACCATATTTCTCATTTTCATGTAAATAGCAAAACAGACCAAAATACCCCCCCTGGATTGTGCATACTGCACACCCGGGGAGGGTATAGTATTTACTTCAACTCCACCACAGTCACACCGCCATCGCCCTCGCCGTAGCGGCCGATGCGGAAGGAGGCAATGCGCTTATCACCCTTGAGGAACTTCCAAAGGGCGTTTTTGAGAGCGCCGGTTCCCTTTCCATGGATGAGGTGCACCGACTGCATATTGTACATGATGGCGTCATCCAGATACTTATCTACCGCCAGCCACGCCTCGTCCCCCGTCATACCGCGCAGATCGATCTCGGACTTGAACTGGTTGGAGCGCTCCACGCTGACCGAAGATTTAATCTTGGGAGCTTCCTTCTTGCGCTCACCCTTGACTTTTCCGTCGTCCTCAATGAGACGCAGATCCTCCAGACGTGCCTTGGTGCGCACCACACCGGCCTGCACAGCCACCAGATTCCCCTTGGGATCCTCGGTGACCACACCCTCCTTATGGATGGTGACGATACGGACTTTATCCCCCTTCTTGAGGGGTCTGGGCAGAACGTAGCCCTCGTCCTCCTCGTGAACCTCGATGGGATCGAAGAGATCTCCCGTAGTACGGAGATGATCCCGCACGGCACGCCTTGCGGCCTCCAGCTCAGCGGCAGCCTGTGCAACCTCCTGCGCCTTCTTCATCTTCTCCATCTGCTCGTAGATGAAGTCGCAGGACGCCTTGGCGGATTGCACCATGGCGGCGGCCTTCTTACGGGCAGCCTCGGCTTCCTTTTCTGCCCCGTCCAGCTTCTGGCGGATCTTCTTTTCGGATTCGGCCTTGAAGCGCTCGTACTCCTCGCGGAGGCGCTTGGCCTCCTCCCGCTCCTTCTCCATCTGGACACGGCTGTTCTCCAGCTGCTCGATGACTGATTCAAAGCTCTTGTTCTCGGAGCTGACACGCGCCTTGGCGCGGTCGATGATGGCGGGATCCAGCCCCAGCTTGGAAGAAATCGCAAAGGCGTTGGACTTACCCGGCGCGCCGATGACCAGCTTGTAGGTGGGCTTCAGGGTCTCCACGTCGAACTCGCAGGAGGCGTTACACACCCCGGGGGTGTCCAAAGCATACGCCTTGAGTTCGGCGTAGTGGGTGGTGGCGACACAGCAGGCGCCCGCATCGCGGACGGATTCGATGATGGCCACCGCCAGCGCCGCACCCTCCACGGGATCGGTACCGCCCCCCAGCTCGTCGAAGAGGACAAGGGATCGCTCCCCCACCTGCTCCATGATGGTGACGATGTTGACCATGTGAGAGGAGAAGGTTGACAGGGACTGCTCTATGCTCTGCTCGTCCCCCAGATCCACTAGAATGGAATCGTAGGTGCAGATGCAGGAATCCGCCTCGCAGGGGATGTGCAGACCCGACTGGGTCATGAGGGCGAACAGACCGATAGTCTTGAGCGATACCGTCTTACCGCCGGTGTTGGGGCCCGTGATGACCAGGGTATCGAAGGTGTCACCCAAGGAAATTGTGATGGGCACCACCTTGTCCTTGTCAATGAGGGGATGGCGTGCCCCTACCAGATTCACCGAGCGATCCCCCGAGATCATGGGGGCGATACCCCGCATTTGGGCGGACAGCTCACCGCAGGCGAAGACGAAGGCCAGCTCATTGATGTTCTTGTAGTCCAGCCACAGGGCGTCAGCCACGTCTCCCACCGCCGAGGACAGCTCGGAAAGGATCCGCTCGATCTCCCGCTCCTCCTTGGTGTGGAGGATGCGGATCTCGTTGTTGGCGTCCACCACCGCCATGGGCTCGATGAAGATCGTGGCTCCGGTGGAGGAGGTGTCGTGGATCAGACCCTTGACCTCGGCCTTGCACTCGGCCTTGACAGGGATGACATAGCGCCCGCCCCGCATGGTGACGATATTCTCCTGCAGGTAGCGGGAGTTGCCCGAGATCAGCTTTTGCAGGGTCTCCTTGATCTTGGTATTCTCATTACGGATCTTGCGGCGGATGTCAGCCAGCAGGGGAGAGGCCTCGTCGGCGATCATGTCCTCGGCGGGGATGGCGCGGTGAATGCGCTCCTCCAGCTTGCGGTCGGGGATCAGGCGGTCGAAGATCTCGTCCAGTACGGTGTCGAAGGGGTGATTGCCCGTGTGGTAGTCCTGCAAAATCCGAGCGGTACGTAGCACGTTCGCGCAATCCAAGAGCTCACGGGGGGACAGGATGGCTCCCTTCTCCGCCCGCTCACAGGCCGAGGAGACGTCCCGGATCCGCCCGAAGGAGGGAGCACCCTTGACGTCAGCCAACCGACGGGCATCGCTTGTGCGTCGCAGACGGCGGAGCACGGTGTAAGTATCGTCCGAGGGACGCAGATTCCTCGCCATGATCTTAGCACCCTCGGTCTCGGCGTGCTCCTCCAGCATGGCACAGATCTTGTCAAATTCCAGTGTTCGGATGGTCTTTTCGGAAAAACTCATAGTCATTCCTTTCATATCATGTGTATATTTCAAATTTGGGTTTATCGGGGAGATGCCTGACGGCGAATGCGGTGTAACCCAGACCCTCATCCGCCGCCCGCCGCATTCGCTGGGCGGCACCTTCCCCCGCGGGGAAGGCAAGAATTTCGTGCGTTTTCGCTCTCCGTAT
>JAZSBH010000052.1:0-37524 GCA_045602325.1 Eubacteriales bacterium
GTTGGCACCGGCCTTGGTAAGCCTTCCCCTTTGGGGAAGGTGGCACGCCCGTAGGGCGTGACGGATGAGGAGAACGGGTAGAAAACCGCCATACGGAGTATGAAAAAGTTGGGTGCTTACCCGATAAGTACACTTTCCCTGTTCTCCTCATCCACCGCTATCGCGGTCCCCCTTCTCCACAGGAGAAGGCTCATGTAGGTCGGTGCCAACCCGCCGCCCCCCCATTGGCATGGTTTTCCAATCGATTCGCGGCGAACGCGGGGAATCTGTATCTTCACCTACTATAACGCAAAAATGTGGCGGGGATTACGGGGGAGGCGTAAATTTTTTGGGAATTTTGCGAAAAACAAAAGAGGGGGCTGTCTCATGCGAAATGGAGACAGCCCGTATGTTAATTTTCGTCATAGGGATCCACAAAGTTCACCTCAAAACCCTGCCCATGGAGGAATTCCTCGGTCAGGCGGCGAATGGTGGCGTTATCCCTTTTGGAAATGCGGTTGGATTTCGGATAATACCAATTCAAGGAGAGGATGACCTGCTTTGTTTGCGGTCCGTTTTCGTCATCATCTACCATCATCGTGGACACACGATCCTCGAGCTTGCAATACAGCCAACCGTCGTCCATGGTCACGGTGCCGTTTTGCATCTCCTGAAACCGCTTCTTTTCGCTACGCCCCACGCCCTTGAGCTCCTTTTTGGCATGCTTCATAAAGCTCCACAGGGAGTCCTCGGGGTCAAAATGATCCCTTTCAAGCCACATAGGCTCGGGCAGCAGATAGGGATTGCTCCGCAAAGGCACCCGTCCGCCAAACACAATACGGTGAATACGGTTGACGGCGCGGTTTTTGACAGGATAGTGAAACAGGAATGGTTCTTTCTGGTTGTCGAAGTAGTATTTTGCAGTAGAGAGCTCCACAGCGCAGAAAAGCACGTGGCGATCCTCCATTTTGATTTTGGCCTCAACCAAATCGGCGGCCACGTCGGGAGAGACGGTACCCGCGAGGATCACCGCAGCTACCGACACCGAGTTGTCCTTGGAATGCTCTTTGGGCTTGCGGTACAGAGGCTGCTGTTCCCTGCCGATGATGTTGGTAATGGCGTTGGCGGATTGCCACAGCTTGCGGGAAGCATCTGCATCCAGCACGTCTACCTCGTAAATGAGCAAGATCTTTTCGATGCGGTGGTAGTAGACCGTGGCGGAGGGGGAGTTCTTGTACCGAAGGGTCACCAGCTCCGGAGGGACTGCCTTGACTTCATACGGAGAGCCGAACCGCTCTACGCGGCGAAGGATTCTTTTGCGGATACCTGCGGGATCCTTACCGTTCTTGGGGCAGGTGAAATGTCTGCGGCCATGGAGATAGGCTTGGTACATTTCCAGACACATGCTGGTCATCATGAGAAGGGCGTAGCGGCTGATGAGAAACCAGAGAAGGCCAATCCATATACCGAGGCTCAAAACAATGGCTATGGGGCGGGAGATAATCCCAACATCGGCTAAAAAGAACAGAGGAACAGGCAGGAAGAGCCACAGAAAGGCCCCTCCCACAAGAACCATGTTACAAAGCAGAGGGTACTTAAGCTTCGGCCACTTCATAGCGGTCTCCTTTCTGAAAAAGACCTGCGAGGCAGGCCTTTCAAAATGAGCGAATTGGCATTTGATCTCTTTGTGAAATCCTTTTTCGAAAAGTTCTTGGAGGTCAAGGAACCTTCTTTCAAGAAGGTTCCTTGCGTTCTACCGCTCCCCTTAGTGCAATCTGGTACCCTCGGGCACACGCTCGTCCACGAAGATGACCTGACAGCCGCAGGCATTGTTGGTGGCGGCGAGGAGCATACCGTTGGAGGTGACGCCGGTGATACGGGTGGGGGTCAGATTGGCCAGAACAATGATCTTCTTGCCTACCAGCTCGTCGGCGGTGTAGTCGTGCTTGATGGAGGACACGATGACGCGCTCTCCGATGCCGTCGTTCAGGGTCAGCTTGTAGCAGGAGTGGGACTTGCGGATCTCCTGCACCTTCACGATCTTGCAGACACGGATATCCATCTTGCCGAAGTCGTCCATGGTCACCATGTCGGTGGAAATGGGATCCACGGGATCGGGCTCGCCGTAGACACGCTCCACAGGGGCGTTCGCGGCGGCCTCCGCATCGGCTACGGCCTGATCAGCGGCCATCTCCTCGGCGGTCTGCTCAAAGGAGAAGTCCAAAAGACTGACGTAGCGGGCGGGATCGATGGCGTAGAGGAACAGGTACAGACGGGGGCCCCGCTCCTTGTCGATGAGCAGCTTGTAGACCGTCTTGAAGAAGTTGCCCTGCAGGCCCTTCAGCTCCTTGTCGGGCTTGTCCTCGCCAAAGACCCGCTTGGGGATGGCGTAGAGCTCGGCGTTGAGCTCGTCCAGGTTGTAGCCGCCCTTTGCCAGGTAGGCGTGGAGCAGAGCGATCTCCTGCTTTTCCTCGTCGGTGAGGGTGTTGTACACCTCGAAGTTACGGGTATTGCGCAGGCGATTGACCTGCTCGGGGGCGCACTGCTCCAGCCAGTACTTGGCGCGATCCAGACGACCCATGAACTGCTTGGCGGTGTAGGGGGTGCCGATCTTCTCAAAGACGGTCTCCAGCATGGGGATATTGAAGTCCACGATGGAGCCCAGCTGAACCAAAAGCCCCTGGGGCACGGTGCTGACCTCGTGACCCGCCACGGTGCAGTTGTACATGATGGCGGCGTCGCGCTCGTTGCAACGACCCGCGCGGTAGTCCTCGTACATCTTGTCGAACTCGAAGTACTGGCGGAGAATACCGTCGTCGAAGCAGAAGTCAAAGGCCTTGGTGGGCTCGGTCTTGGAGTAGAGCCACAGAATGACCTCAGGCTCGTAGAGCTTCAGCATGGTATCGGGGGTGAGGTTCAGACCCGAGGAGGAGGACATCTTGCCCGCCAGACCCTTGATGCCGATGAACTCGTAGCCCTGGAACAGGGGAGGCTCGTAGCCGAAGATCTCCTTGGAGATGACCTTGGCGTTGGAGTAGGAGCCGGTGGGAGCGGCGTGATCCTTTCCGCCGGGCTCAAAGTCCACGCCCTCGTGGCGCCAGCGCATGGGCCAGTCGATCTTCCAGCCCAGCTTGCAGTTGAAGTTCTCCAGGAAGTTGATGTGGCCGCGGTAGCCGCAACGGCAGGTGTAGTCGGCCTCGGTGCAGTCCTCGGAGATGTTCTCGAGAGACGTGAAGTCGGTGCCGCACTCGGGGCAGAATACGGATACGGGGGAATACTTGGCCTTTTCGGCGTCATGCTCGGCGGCTCTCTCCTCCTCGGACTTGGTCATGTCCTTGGTCTTGAAGGAGTCCAGGATCTCGAAAATCTCCTCTCTCTTGCGGAGGGACTCGATGATGGCTTCGGTGTAAGCGCCCGAGCGGTACATATTGCCCTGATGGCGGTAGTCCATCTCGATGCCGAACTTCTTCATGGACTCGGTGAACTCGGCCTTGAAGTGCTCAGCGTAGTTCTCGTGGCAGCCCCAAGGGTCGGGGATGTCCACGTAGGGGGTACCGATGTACTTGTCGTAAGCGTCGCCGACCTTGGCCTGCACGTTGGCAGGGATCTTGCGGCAACGGTCAAAGTCGTCCCAGGAGAAGAGCAGGCGTGCCTTTTTGCCCTGCTTCTCGATGGCCTTGCAGACGAACAGGGAGGTGGCGATGTCACGGAAATTACCGATATGAACAGAGCCCGAGGGGCTTATGCCCGCGGCGCAGACGTACTCCTCCTTGTCGGGGTTTCTGGCGATGACTCTTTGTGCGATTTCTTCTGACCAATGCATAGTGGGTTCCTTTCTTTGCTCTATATGCGGATTATTTTTTATGCAAATCAAGTATGGGCGGATAAAGTGTCCATAGATAGTTTAGTATAGCATATTTTGCGGGATTTTGCAAGGGTTTTTGAAAAAATCTTGATAAGGAAAGGGAAAAACGACGCGGATTCTGCTGATTTTGACGTGAACGGAAGAGGTTTCCCCTCTCGCATAAAAACAGCACCCGCAAATGCAGGTGCTGTCTCATAGGGCAAGGAAGCACGCGGAGCTGTCCGGTTCCTTCCGCTGTCGATCAACGGGCGGATATCGAATCCGTTCCTACAATATAGCTATTCTTTGGAAGTTCTTGAAGGGGTCAAGGGGGAAACTTCTTGAAAGAAGTTTCCCCCTTGCGTAGATCAAATCTTAACCTCGGCATGCGCCTCGGCGCTGCGGTAGATGGCGTCCAGCATCTTCTGGACGGTCAGGGCGTCCTCCATGGGGGAGACGGGGGTCTTGCCGGTGTTGAGACACTCCACAAAGTGGCGGAGCTCCTCCACGAACAAGTTGTTGGGGATAACCTCGGGGCGGACGTCAGAGAGATACCCCTCCTCATCCTCGCCGTAGACCGTGAGAGGATCGAAGGTACAGCCCGCCTTGCTACCGAAGAGCACCACATCGTTGGCCTCCTGGCCATTGATGGCCCAGGCGACCTCGGCGGTCATGGTCTTGCCGCCCTCAAAGCGGAAGAACACCATGGCGGAATCCTCGGTGTCGAAAACGCCCTTACCCTGACCCAGAGGGCTCCAGCGGGTGATGCCCTTGGTTTTGAAATCACCGATGCGGTAGGAGGTCTCGGCAGAGCAGGTGATGGGGGTGGGACGACCCATTAGGTACCAGGTGCGGTCGATGGCGTGAACACCGATGTCCAGGACAGGGCCGCCACCGGCCAGCTCCTTGTCGGTGAACCAGCCACTGGGGGTACCTCTGCGGCGGACGTAGCGGCACTTTGCGGCATAGATCTCACCGAACACACCCTGATCATAGAGCTCGCGGCACTTCATAGCCTCGGCCATATAGCGGGTGACCACGGCCAGCATGAACTGCACGCCGGCTTCGCGGACGGCCTTCTCCATAGCCAGACCCTGTTCCAGATTGGCTGCCAAAGGTTTCTCGCACAGGATGTGCTTGCCCGCCTTGGCGGCGGCGATGCACACGGGGGCGTGGGCGGCTGTCCAAGTACAGATATCGATGTAATCTACATCCACGTTCTCCAAAAGCTCCTCGACCGAGGCGAAGTAGTGGGGAATACCATACTTCTCGGCGGCGTCCTTGGCGCGCTCGGGAACGATATCCGCGATAGCGACGACCTCAACGATGTCCTTGAGCTCCATATAGGAGGGCAGATGCGCGGAGGTGGCAATGTTACCCGCACCGACGATACCGACTCTCAATTTCTTTGCCATAGTGTTTTTCCTTTCCCGAAGGCGTTTGTTCGGGAATTCCTTTCCCGGGCGTATGGTGCCCGACTGTTGTCACGGTGTCTCCCTCGACCGTTTGCGTGCGCCGGGGGATGATCCTGTGTTCATTATAGCATGACGGCCGTTCCCTGTCAAGGGACAAGCGCCATTTTTTGCACAAAAGTTCAAACCCGCCGTCTCACCGGAGAACCCCTCCGATCCGCAAAAGAGTTGGGTTATGAATGGGTCAAGTGCTCGAGCAGGAAGGCGCGGATGCTGTCCCATTCCTCCCCTGTCAGCTCCCCATGGAGGCAGTTTTCCAAGCGGTGATAGGTCACGTCATGGCCGCTGTCACGAAGCCTTTTCACGTAGCCGTCCATTTGTTCGGCGGGAAACAGCTCGTCGGCCAGGTCGTTGATGACGTGGTAGGGAATACGAGGCATATCGTCCAGACGATGGATGGGCGATATGGTCTTGAGCGCCTCGGCAATGGGCATCTCATAGTCGGCCACGGCGCGGAAAAAGGTGCGGGGGATGTTTTCCTTACAGCAGACCCGATCCGGCACGTCCACACAGGGGCAGTGCGCCAGGCACGCAGTGGGTGTGCGAGCAGGGTCGCCGCCATGGGAGGCGGTGTAGATCAAGGCGCCCAGACCGCCCATACTGCCCCCCATGACCGCCCAAGGGGTATGGACGGTAAAGCGGTATTTTTCCCGCAGGGCATCCACCAGGGCATTGACCATGCGGACGGCACCGCGGTTCATCCAGCTCCAGGGGCCGGGGAAGGTATAGGCCTGCAGAATGCCGTGCTCGGCCAAAAATGCCGACAGGGGGCCGTTGTAGGGACCCATATCCATGCAACCGCCCAGACAGGAGCCGCCGCCGAGGCCGGGGAATTCCAACACGAAAGCGGCAGGGGCTTTGGTCAGCAGGTGGGCGTTGGTATTGCAGTAGAGGTCTATGGTATCGGGATTGATGAAATCGCGGTCGTTTACGGTGTTTACGGTGTACACGGTGGGCATAGTTACGTCTCCTTTCGGGTCTCGGGAATAAATTTATTGTAGCACGGACCGAGAGAAAAAGCAAGAGTTTTGTGCTTTCCTCTTGCGAAAAATCTCATTATATGGTATACTGTATGCGGAATGACAGAAAGGGAGACCGTTACACATGAAAAAGAAACGCACCCAAACCACCAAAGCCAAGATCGTCTCGGCGGCCTGGAAGCTGTTCTACGAGCAGGGCTACGAGGACACCACGGTGGACGACATTGTTTACGAATCGGGTACCTCCAAGGGCTCCTTCTACCACTACTTCAGCGGCAAGGACGCGCTTTTGTCCTCCCTATCCTATCTTTTCGATGAAAAGTACCAGGAGCTCACCGACACCTTCACCCCCGATATGACAGCCTCCGATAAGCTCCTGTACCTCAACTACGAGCTCTTTCGTCTCATCGAAAACAGTATCTCCATCGAGCTTTTGACCCGTCTCCTGTCCTCCCAGCTGGTCACCAAGAGCGAAAAACACCTCCTGGACCACGACCGTACCTACTACAAGCTCCTGCGTTCCATCATCTCGGAGGGACAGCAAAACGGCGAATTCGGAACCGCCTTCTCGGTCAACGAGATGGTCAAGACCTACGCCCTCTGCGAGCGGGCGTTCCTGTACGACTGGTGCCTGTGCAACGGAGAATACTCACTGGCGGAGTACAGCCGGCGGGTGTTGCCCCTGTTTCTGCAGGGATATCGCGGGGGTTGATCCGCCTTTTCCATCCTGATTTGAAACCGATCCTTGTTTTCTTCATAAAAAATTTTCAGTTGTTTTTTCGTTATGTTTTTATTCTGTACGCCAGTCTATACGAAATGTCGTTTCAGCTCAACGATTTTTGAGTCGAGACGACATTTTTGTATGCAGATTCGTCCATAATCGATTCTGTATTTCAGTCTATTTTGATTTGTGGTATAATAGAGCATCTTACTTACGAGAGGAAATGAATTATGCAAACATCGGATTGGATCATGTTTCTTACCATCGCCTTGTACATGGGCATGATGCTGACCATTGGCGTAGCCATGTCCAAGAAAAACAAGACCGCAGGTGACTTTTTCCTTGGCGGCCGCAAGCTGGGTCCTCTGGTCACCGCCATGAGCGCCGAGGCCTCGGATATGAGCGGCTGGCTCCTCATGGGTCTGCCCGCCGTCGCCATGATGGGCGGTCTGGCCGAGGCCTCCTGGACTGCCATCGGTCTGGCCATCGGCACCTACCTCAACTGGCTCTTCGTGGCCAAGCGTCTCCGCGTGTACTCCCACCGCATCGACGCCTTCACCATCCCGGACTTTTTCTCCCGTCGATTCGGGGATAAGAACCGCATTCTGACCATCGTTTCGGCGCTGTTCATCGTCATTTTCTTCATTCCCTACACCGCCTCGGGCTTTGCCGCCTGCGGTAAGCTCTTCTCCTCCCTGTTCGGCATCGACTATATGCTGGCCATGGTAGTGAGCGCGGCGGTCATCGTCATCTACTGCACGCTGGGCGGATTCCTGGCCGCCTCCACCACCGACTTCGTCCAATCCATCGTCATGACCATCGCCCTCTTCGTGGTGGTGGGCTTCACCGAGGGTCTGGTCAACGGCTTCGACGTGGTCTTCGCCAACGTACAGGGTCTGGACGGTTATCTGGATCTCTTCAAAGGCTTCAACGTGGCCACGGGTGAGACCGGCTCCTACGGTGCCCTTCCCGTCGCCTCCACCCTGGCCTGGGGTCTCGGCTACTTTGGTATGCCTCACATCCTCCTGCGCTTTATGGCCATCGAGGACGAGAACAAGCTCAAGACCTCCCGCCGCGTGGCCTCCGTGTGGGTCGTGATCTCCATGGGCGTGGCCGTCCTCATCGGTGTGGTTGGCTACTCCCTCATGAAGAACGGCATCCTGCCCGTCTACGCCGACGCCTCGGCCGCCGAAACCATCATCGTGGACATCGCCAACGTCCTGAGCAAGTACGGCTTCGTCCCCGCCATCACCGCGGGCATCATCCTGGCGGGCATCCTGGCCTCCACCATGTCCACCGCCGATTCCCAGCTCCTGGCCGCCGCCTCCTCGGTGTCCCAGAACCTCATCGTGGAAGCCTTCAAGGTCAAGGTCTCCACCAAGACCAATATGATCATCGCCCGTATCTCGGTGGTCGTGCTCTCCATCATAGCCATCTTCCTGGCTTCCGACCCCAACAGCTCGGTCTTCCGCATCGTGTCCTTCGCCTGGGCAGGCTTCGGCGCCGCCTTCGGCCCCGTCATCCTCTGCGCTCTGTTCTGGAAGCGCACCAACAAGTACGGTGCCATCGCGGGTATGATCGCCGGCGGTGTCACGGTGTTTGTCTGGAAGTTCCTGATCCGAACCAACTTCGCAGGTACGGTTCTGGACTTCTACGAGCTCCTCCCTGCCTTCATTGTGGGTCTCATCGTCATTATCGTCGTGTCCCTGCTGACGCCCGCTCCCGCGTTGGAGATCACCAACGCGTATGAAGAAGTGAAGGAAAACTGCAAGGGATTCTGATACATCCCTCATACCTGTGAGATCAGCCCCCTCTTGCGTCACGTACGCGGGAGGGGGCTATTTATGCAGATTTCACAAAATCAAGATTTTTTTATAAATTTAAAAGAAATCTATTGACAATCGCGTGATTGTATGCTATAATATAGCAAAACAAACAATCAACTTTATGAAAGGATGATGGATTTTTATGAAACTGCTCATTGAAGAAAGGATTTTCACCTGGAACGACCGTTTCACCGTCCGCGACGAGAGCGGCAAAGACCGCTACTACGTGGAAGGCGAGCTCTTTTCCTGGGGTAAAAAGCTCCACGTATGCACGCCCAACGGGCAAGAGGTAGCCTACGTCGAGCAAAAGCTCTTCTCCTTCAAGCCCCGCTATCAGGTCTTCGCAGGCGGTACCCTGATCGGCGAGGTGGTGCGGGAATTCTCCTTCTTCCGTCCCCACTACACCGTGGAAGGCGCCGGCTGGGACGTGGAGGGTGACTTCTGGTCCCACGACTACACCGTCTACCGCCACGGCGAGCCCATCGTGAGTATCTCCAAGGAATGGTTCACCTGGGGGGATTGCTATGCACTGGACATCCACGATCCCGCAGATGAGATCCAAGCGCTGGCTCTGGTGCTGGCCATCGACTGCGCCATGGAGCAGGATAATAATTGAAACATTGGGGTTTGTCGGGGAACAAGCGAGCGTTCCGAACCCCTTTTCAAGAACTTTCAAAATAAATAGTATATTATGGTATTAAATAATAAAAACATACAAGGAGTTGATGGAAACCATGGAACCCATTTTAGTCACCCGGGGTCTACGCAAGACCTTCACGCTGTCGAGAAAGCAGCAGCAGTTGGAGAAAACCAACCAAAAGATCAAAGTAGCCGTAGATGGCCTGTCATTCACCGCCAACCGCGGGGAGATTTTTGGCTTGTTAGGCCCAAACGGAGCAGGAAAAACCACCACTCTCCGTATGCTGGCCACCCTGATCCGTCCCGATGAAGGAGACGCCACGGTAGACGGAGTCAGCGTAGTCAAGAATCCCGACGCCATACGCTCCCACATCGGCTTTCTCACCGGAGAGCTGAAGCTGGAAGATTTCTTCACCCCGAGCTACCTCTTTGACTTCTTCTCCGACCTTCACGGCGTAGAGCCAAAGATCGCCGCCGCCCGAAAAGCCGAGCTGTTCGCCAAGTTCGGCATCGAACGCTTTGCTGAGGTCAAGGTAGCCAATCTGTCCACGGGTATGAAGCAAAAGGTCTCCCTGGTGATCTCGGTCGTCCACGACCCCGACATCATCATTTTTGACGAGCCCACCAACGGTCTGGACGTCCTCACCGCCAAGGTGGTCACCGACTTTTTGTTGGAACTTCGGGAACGGGGCAAGACGGTGATCCTCTCCACCCATATCTTCAGTCTGGTGGAGAAGCTTTGCGATCGCGTGGGAATCATCATCGACGGCCGCATGGTGGCCTGCGGTTCCCTCCCTGCCGTCTGCGACGGAATCAGCCTGGAGGATCGCTTCTTCGAGCTCTACAAAGCCCACGTGGGTGAGGAGGTGTAAGTTATGAAGCACAAAAATAACGTACTGACCGTCATGAAAAAGGAGCTCCGCCGTTTCTTTGGGGACAAGCGGATGCTTATGACCCTCATCCTGCCCGGCCTGCTCATTTATATCATCTACTCCCTCATGGGCGGGGCGCTGACGGATACCATGGGCGGTGGGGACGAGAACACCGAATACCGCGTCCTGGCTCACAATATGTCGGATACCGTCCACGAACTAACCCTCAACGCAGGGCTGAATATCACCTACTACAAGTGCCCCGACTGCACCGAGGAACACGACAGAGACACTGCCGCCAAAGGCATCAACGAGGGCGGCTGGCACGCCTATCTGGTATTCCCTGAGGAGTTTGATGCCAAGGTAGCCGCCTACGACCCCGCCAGCGGTCAGCCCGCCCCTGAGGTGAAGATCTACTACAACTCCTCGGATGCCGAGTCCTCCGCGGCCTACTCCACCCTTCTGGGGCTGCTGAATGTTCTGGAGTCCTCCATGGCCAACCGCTTTGATGTCAATATCTCCCCCAACGTAGCCTACGACGTCGCTACAGAGGAAGACCTGACCGGTATGATCTTCTCCATGCTCATGCCTCTCTTGCTCATTATGCTCATGTTCTCCTCCTGTATGGCCATGACCTCGGAATCCATCGCAGGCGAGAAGGAGAGAGGCACCATCGCCACCATGCTCATCACCCCCATTAAGCGGCATGAGCTGGCCCTGGGCAAGATCGCCGCCCTGTCCATTATGTCCCTTTTGGGCGGTCTGTGCAGCTTCGTGGGCGTACTTCTGTCTCTGCCCAAGCTCATGGGCGGGGAGACCATGGACATCGTGGATACCTCCATCTATACGGTAGGCGACTACGCCATGATCCTCTGCGTCATCCTCTCCACCATTCTGGTCTTTGTGTCCCTCATTGCCGTGCTGTCGGCTCTGGCCAACTCGGTCAAGGAGGCAGGCACCCTGATCTCCCCCCTCATGCTGGTGGTCACGGTCATCGGCGTCAGCGGTATGTTCAGCAGCGGCGCCGGCCACCTCGCCCTGTTCCTCATCCCCGTGTACAACAGCGTCCAGTGCATCAGCGGCGTGTTCTCCATGAGCTACAAACCCGTGCAAATCCTCGTGACCGTGATCGCCAACATCGTGACGGCGGGCGTATTCGTGGTGGTGCTGACACGGATGTTCAATAGCGAGAAGGTTATGTTTAAGAAATAATTCCGAAGGGAGAGATCTCCATGAACTTCACCAAGACCCAAACCAAGGATATCCTGTGGCATAGTGCGAAAGCGCTCTTGTGCGCATTACAGCTCTGGTTACTGGATGCTGTTGCGAAAAATTCTGCCGCTTCCCTTCTGGAATTTCTCCTGCGGGAGCACATCATTGTCGACAAGCAAGCCCCGTGGCTTTCCCTTGTCCGTCCTGTCGTAGTCCTCCTGCTGTTCTTCGCCCTATGGTGGTACTACGACAGCATCGATGACCGTAGCTTTCTTCGCTTTTGCGAGGCTCCCGAGACCCCCCATACCTTGCGCGACGCGGGCTTTCTTTCGGGCGTTGTCGTCACGGTGCTGACCACCACCCCCATTCTCACGGCCTCTCTGTGCATCCCCTTCGTCCACCTCGGCTTGCGGTTGGGCGAGGCGATTGCCGTCTCCGCCCTCCTCTCCGCCGTGATCACAGGAGGGGCTTCCCTTCTGCGCATCAAAAACCTGGGCGACACGTGGGCCATCCAGAAAACGCTGCGTACCGGCAACGAAAAGATGCCCGGCGTGATCAAGCGCATTATCTACGCCGTCATCTACTTCTTTGCGCTGAATTTACTCGTTTCCATCGTCCTGTCCGCCCTCATCCCCATTTGGGGCGCGTTCTTGATCGCACTGGGTAAGCTGCTGTTGATCCCGGTTCTCGTCATCGCATGCATCCTCTTTCTGTGGCTGGGCGTGTTCAACTGTCTGCGTCAGCTCAACTCCCGCCGCAAGTTCATGCGCCGTCTCCGCCGTCTGCGCGACAAGGGAGAGCTCTCCTTTGCGGTACACGGACACCCCTACCTGTCGGTCTTCTCCACCCGTATCTTCTTTGGTCTGACCATTGTTGACTCCCCTCACCCCGATGGCAAAAAGCGCACGGACACCACGTATCAGGTGGCCTTCGCCAACTGCAAGCGCCGCCGCTTCACAGTCGTGCTCTGCGATCAGAACGTCTATCGCTTCGTGTATACCCTCCAGTTCAATCAGATCTCCCGATACAGCCGCATGGGTGCCGCAGTTGGTAACGGCGGGCGGATCATCTCCGTCCCCGGAGCCTCCTGGTATCGAAATCATGCCTTCGGTTTTCCCGAAGGCGAAGGCGAGCGCATTCTGCTCGTCGATCCCACGCCCTACATCCTGGCCATCCACGGTCAGCGAGCGGGTGAGCTGCAGGAATTGGACAACGATTCCAAGGTTTTCGGCTACACCGTCTACGGCAAAAATTCCTTCTTGAATTTGCTGGAAAGAACATAAATTTTCAAAAACACCGAACCTTTTGCCTGTTCTGCGACTCTATACAATAGAGCATCTCCCTCGGTTTCCGAACCGAGCTTCGAGATGCTCTATTCTGCTATAGGAGGTACATCGATGCGCACCCGCCGTTCTGCCCGCCCGCAGGGAGGGCTTATTTCCCTACTCATCAGCATACAGCTACTGGTTTTGGATATCCTCACCCGTGCCGCTGTCAAACAAATGCTGCGCCAGTTGGCCGTACCGCCTTCGGTTTGGACGCAAGGGCTTCACGTAGCTATAGACGTAATCCTGCTGATCAGCCTCTGGCTGTACTACGACTCCATCGACGACCGCGGTTTTGAGGATTTTTGTCAAAGAAAAGATCTGCATCCTCTGTGGGATATTCCGTCCCCTGGTGCAGGATTGACCGTTACGATTTTGACCGCCACGCCGATCCTGTGCTTCCCCTTATACGATTTGCTTACAAAAGGAGGTGCACCGCGCATAGCCGCCGCCCTATTGGCACCCGTGATAGCGTTGACCGTCACCGCCGGAGGGCGTATGCTGATCCTTGTCCGCTTACAGGGCACATGGGCGGAACAAAAAGCACTCCGCACAGGAAAGGAAAAGGTGCATACCACTGTTTCCCGCATCCTGTACGCTGCGGTCTTTTTCCTGTCTCTCGGTCTGGCTGTGTGGATAGGTATCGGTATATTTGCGCCACAAATCATAAAGATCGGAGGACTCATTCCCAAGCTCCCTTTGTGGCTGATTGGAAGCATTCTGTCCTTACTTTTCATAGAAGGAGCCGTTCACTTTACAGTGCTCGCCCTCGCCCGACGCCGCTTCCTGTCCCGTTTGCATCAGTTATCCAATCGAGGGCAGATCACCTACTCCGCAGAAGGACACCCTTACCTTTCCATTCTGTTTCCCTGCCTGTATGTGGGACTGACAGTCGTGCATCATACAAAGGTCAGCAATCTGGAAAAACAGACGGTATACCGTGTAGGGATCATCAACAGCAAAAAACGGAAAAGCGTGCTGATCCTCTGTCAGAATCAAGTATACCGTCTCATGCATAAGCTTCCCGGCCAAGGATTGATCTTTCGTCCCCGCGCCCGCGGAAGGGCTTTCTATAAGCCCTTATACGTATGGTTCGAGGATCATGCCTTTGATTTTCCGGCAGGTGAGGGAGAACGGATCCTTTTAGCAGATCCCGTCCCATCTGTAACGGCTGTGCAGGATGGATCGGAGGACTGGTTTTTGGAGCTGGATAACGGCTCCCACACCTTCGGATATACCGTGTACGGCTTGAACGCCTTTTTACACATCTTGGAGCGATCTGAATCAAAGGAGTCATCATGAAGAAAAAGGAACATATCCTAACGAAGCTTCTGCTGCTGGTCATGATCTGCTGGATCGTATATTGCGGAAGCGAATTTCTCCTGTACTTGATCCTTTACCGCGAGACCATGTCTCACGAACGGGATTATTCCATCCTGTTTTGGACACAACACCCGGTTTTGGCAATTGCCTATCATAAGGTTTTTTCTAAGCCGATCCACTTGGAAATCCCCGCTGGTAGCTTCCGCCCGTTGCATGTTATTGGTAATTTCTTTCATGAAAATTGGAAGCAAATGCTCCTTTTGGGCGGATGCGCCATTCTGTACGAGGTTTTCCAAGCGGTGTTCCCCCACTCAGACAATCTGGCTTCGGCCTTTCTGGTCTTGTTCTTCCCTTCTGCAGCCATCTTCCACGTTCCCATCATCCGCACGGCAATCGGGTTTTCCATCTCTCTCGTTTCCATAATTTTCGTGTATATACTGATCCGATACAGGTTATATCGTCGGTAAAATACGCTATAAAACCGTAATCTGTGATTGACAACCAGTGGAAAATGGTGTATAATACTCCCATCCCCCGTGAAAGGAAACCAAGCCATGCTCAAAGCCGTACTCTTCGACCTCGACGGAACCCTGCTCCCCATGGATCAGAATACCTTCATGAAGGACTACTTCGGCCGCCTCATCCGCCGTCTGGCCCCTCTGGGCTACACCCCCGAGGGCTTCCTTGCCGCTATGAAAGCGGGTATTGCCGCCATGGTGACCAATGACGGAAGCCGCACGGGCGAGGAAGCCTACTGGGACGCCTACACCGCCGTCAGCGGCAAGGAGATCTTGAACCACATGCCGGTCTTTGAGCAGTTCTACAACGAGGAGTTCGACGAGGTGGCCGCCTCCTGCGGGTTCAACCCCAAGGCCGCCGAAACAGTACGCGCGCTGAAGGCCGGGGGCGTGCGGGTCATCCTCGCCACCAATCCCCTGTTCCCCCGCATCGCCACCCAAAAGCGCATCCGCTGGGCGGGGATGGAGCCCGAGGATTTCGAATTCTACACCACCTACGAGGACATGGGCTACTGCAAGCCCAATCCCGATTACTACCGCGAGGTGCTGACCCGCGCGGGGCTGAACGCCGCCGACTGCATCATGGTGGGCAACGACGTGGCCGAGGACATGATGGCCGCCGCCAAGGCGGGTCTGCGGGGCTTTCTGCTCACCGACTGCCTCATCAACACCCCCAACGCCGATGTAAACGACTACCCCCACGGCTCCTTCGACGAATTGAACGCATATTTGAACAAGCTGATCGCGGAAGCGTAATTCCCTTCCCATACACAAAACCGCCTGTCACGGAAATCACCGTAGCAGGCGGTTTTTCATGGAATCAGTCCGGCTCACGCGGCGGGAGCACACGATAGGTCTTGCTCCGCCCGATCTTTTCCTCGGTTTCTTCAATCAGCCCCAGCTTCTCCATCAGATGGATCATGCTATACGTAGCCTTCCCCCGAATCCCCGTCAACCTGGCGTACTCGGTTGCGGTAAACAGCGGGCAGACATGGTCAGCGGCAGGGGAGGACAGTGCGGCGGGGAGGAAATATGCGGCGTAATCGGCGGGGGTGGACAGGGTCACGTCCCCTAAAAGGGCCGTGGGGAATCGCTCGTAGCGGTTGGAGCTCCGCTTGCCGTCACGGCTCCAGCCGTCGGCCATCCGGTATTCCTCCAGCTCAACGAGAAGCAAACGCAGAGAGAGGCGGGGGTTTCCAATGAAATCCGAGAGCCAGTAGAGCTCCTTGGCCACGTCCTTTACCCGTCCACGCTTGGGAGACTTGCGGCGGCTGATGACGGTTCCGTCCTCGGGGTTGATCCAGGACAGGTAGCGCACGGCGGGAATGGGATGGATCACGGTCACGCGGCAGGGAGTGTGGGTCAGATACCAGGCAATTTTTTCCTTCAGCGGATAAAATCCCCCCGTCTGCACCTCCAGGATATGACCGTCCGTCAGTATGTCCGCCACCATGCGGCGTTTTTTGGTTGTTTCAAACGCACCCTCGCCTACCATCAGATCCGCCACGGGACGCTCATGGCAGGTCTCGTCGGGGCAAAGATACAGCTTGATGGCGGCGTGGAGCCGTTTTTCCCGGAGCGTACCGATATGGGGCGATCCGTCGTCGCCCCTGCGGGCGGCACGACCCGCCATTCGGTATTTCGGAGAGGAGATCACCTCGTCGGCGATGGCAGAAAACCGCAGAGCCTCAGCCGGGGTAACAGCGCCCTCCACGGGCAGGATCTTTCGGGGCATAACGACCTTCCTTCATAATTTTTTTTGATGAAACAGAAATTTTTGGCAGAAAAAAAGCAGGGATACCAAGCAGAGACAACAGACACACTGTATGTATAAAATGATGAAAAAACGCCGTCTGACTCTTTTTGCCCACGCCCGCAGAATCTGTTACACATGACAGCGCGGATTTCGGGCATAGTAACTGTGGCGGGCTTTCAGCCATGCAAAGCAGCTTTCAAAAAACGACAAGAGGATTTCCAAAATGAACAGTAAATATATCAAGCTATGGGCGCTCCTGCTGGCTGTCGTCCTTCTGGTTACGGGCGGCGCGGTGACGGCTATGGCCGCACCGCAAACCGACGGCGGCAGCAGAGCAGCACCCGATTCGGTGTACGTGGGCGGTATGCCCTTTGGGGTGAAGTTCTACACAGAAGGCATTCTGGTGGTGGGATTTTGCGACGTAGACGTAACCGCAAGCGGCGGCGGAAGCCGTAACGTCAATCCCGCCCGTGATGCGGGGCTGAAGATGAGAGACGTGATCGTAGAGATCAACGGCCGGGCTCCCGTAGGAGCGGCCTCCCTGACCCAGGCGGTGGAGCAGTCGGGCGGAAAGCCCATTACCCTGACGGTGAAGCGGAACAACGCCTCCCACAATACCGCCAAAAAGGGAGGCAACAGCCACACCTCCAGGCTGACCGTAACCGTCACCCCCGTCCGATCGGTTTCCGAAAACCGCTATAAGACCGGTCTGTGGGTACGGGACAGCGGCGCGGGCATCGGCACCGTGACCTTCATTGTCCCCGGCAGTAACGCTTTTGCGGGTCTGGGGCATGGCATCTGTGACGGTGACACCGGCGAGCTCATCCCCATGCAGAGGGGGCAGGTCACCGACGTGACGGTCAGCGGCGTGGAGCGCGGCGAGGTGGGTAATCCCGGTGCCATCAAGGGGTATTTCGCCCCCGGGAAGACGGGCACGCTCCTGGGCAACACCGAATGCGGGGTCTACGGCATCTTCGCTTCCCTGCCCCAAGCGGCCACCACCAAGCTCCCCGTGGGAACACGGCGGGACGTCCGCGAGGGAGACGCCACCATTCTTTGCACGCTGGATAACGGCAAGGTGGGACAGTATCGGGTGAAGATCACCTCGGTGGATCCCGCGGCCACAGGCTCCAAGTGCTTCACCATCTCGGTGACCGATCCCGCGCTGATCGAGAAAACGGGAGGCATCGTCCAGGGCATGAGCGGCTCCCCCATTATCCAAAACGGAAAGCTGGTGGGCGCGGTGACCCACGTGCTCATCAACGACCCAACGGCAGGGTACGGGATCTTTATTGACAATATGGTGAAGGATATGCCGGAGCTGCTGCGGTGATATGCTGAAGCAGAGAAAATGGGGATGTTACGAATGTGGCATTCCCATTATAGCATATTTTTGGGGGAATTGCAAGGCCTCGGAGATAGGGAATCATGATAGGAAGTATGCCGGAGGCGGCGAGCCGGGGTAGTGCCCCGGCTTTCATAATGTTTATAGGTTTAGATGTATAAAAGAACATTTTCTATGACAGACAAATACTCATTATTGCCTTTCATGATTCAACAAAGCAAAACATACCATCCCCCGTATTATATATAAAATTTGAAAGAATGTCAACATGAAATGCGCAAAACGTTTCATGACTGTAAAAAAAGCCGTATGACCTGTCATTCCTCCAATTCCCCCAAAACTCTCCCTCCCTCCCCAATAAATTTTGTACCATCTTTTCCTTGACATCCCGCGCAAAAAGTAGTATAATGCAAGACAAGAAAACCACCCACGGAGGCCACCATGAACCACCCCGAAAAGTCCCACAAGCACATCATCCTCATCGGTATGCCCGCCTGCGGGAAAAGCACGGTGGGGGTGCTGGCCGCCAAGACCCTGGGCTACCGCTTCATCGACTCCGACCTCATTATCCAGGAGCGGGACGGGCGCCGTCTCCACCGCATCATCCGGGAGGAGGGACAAGCCGGCTTTCTCGCCATCGAGGAGGCCGTAAACCTGACCCTGGGGAATGACACGCTTCCCGCGGTTCCAGCGGTTCCCGCGCTTCCAGCGGTGATCGCCACGGGCGGGAGCGCGGTGTACAGCCAAGCCGCCATGGAGCACTTCAAGGCCGTGGGGGTAGTGGTCTACCTCCGCCTGTCCTTTGAGACGGTGCAAAAGCGGCTGGGCAACTTCACCCACCGCGGGGTGGTCATGCCCGAGGGCTACACCCTCCGCGACCTCTACGACGAGCGCTGCGCCCTCTATGAGAAATACGCCGACATCATTGTAGATGAGACACAGACCGACCGCATCGGAGACGTCCTGAACACGCTCTGCTCCCACTTTGACGGAGCGTGCGATTGATTCCATATCCCAATAGACAGGAGGCCAATCATGGCATACAAAAGAATCCTCACCATCCAAGACATTTCCTGCGTGGGTCAGTGCTCCCTGACCGTCGCTCTCCCCATCCTGTCCGCCTGCGGGCATGAGACCGCCATCCTCCCCTCGGCGGTGCTGTCCACCCACACCGCGGGCTTTACCGGCTTTACCTGCCGCGACCTGACCGATGACATGCCCGCCATCAATGCCCACTGGAACAAGGAGGGTCTGCGCTTCGAGGCAGTCTACACCGGCTATCTGGGCTCTGAAAAGCAGATCGACTACGTCAAGGCCATCATGAACTCCACCCTGACCGAGGGCGGCCTGCGCATCGTGGATCCCGCCATGGCCGACAACGGCAAGCTCTACCCCGCTTTTGACATGGCCTACGTGGAGGCTATGAAGCCCCTCTGCGCCGCCGCCGATTACCTGCTCCCCAACATCACCGAGGCCTGCTACCTCACCGGCATCGAGTACCGCGAGACCTACGACCAGGCCTATATCGACGAGCTGATGACCGCTCTGCACAAGCTGGGCGCCAAGAATATCATCCTCACGGGCGTGGGCTTCCATCCCGCAGAAACGGGGGTCATGATCTCGGAGTCGGGCGTCCGCTCCTACTACTGCCACCGCCGCCTCACCGAGAGCTGTCACGGCACCGGCGACGTCTACGCCTCGGCCTTCGTGGGCGCGCTCATGAAGGGGCTGGACGCCTACACCGCCGCCAAGATCGCCGCCGACTACACCCTGCTCTGCATGGAGAACACCCGCGGCGACAAGGATCACACCTACGGCGTCAAGTTCGAGCCCATGCTGGGAACGCTCATGGATATGATCCGCATCGCACGGAAGATGGCAGCGAGAGATTGAGAAAAGCCGAACTGAACAGAAACATAGCCCGCCGAGAATCCTCGGCGGGCGTTCGTTTGTCATTCGCTCAACACAATATAGGTGGTAGGCATCTCGCCCATGTGCCAGTTGGGAATCAGCTTGCCCTCCTCAATGAGTAGCTGAGCGGGAAGAGACACGGCGCTGGTATGCTTCTCCGTAAAGGCAATGGCGGCTACTTGCTCCTGCAAATGCTTAGGAGTGTGCTGGCTCAGCACAGAGGCTACAGTCGTATCCAGTACATCCAATGCCGGTTTCAGCGTTCCTGCCACGTAATCTTCGGCCATTCTCTGCACATAGGTGTACTGCTCTGCTGTGTAGACCGGCATATTAACAGCAAAACCGTCTCCCTCCCTGCGGACGTAGCCCAGACGGATCAGGTCAGCCACAGCCTCCAGATCGTATTCGCTCAACTTTTGACAGTCTCCGCGGGCAATATCACAAAGGATATTAACATAACGACGATTTCCGTAGAAATCATGATGATCGCCATAAGGCTTGGGCAGGTAATCGTAAAACATCACGCGGTCTCCGTGCGTGTTGTCCAGCTCACAGAAATTGAAGGTGTACTGAGGCGCCTCGGAGGTGGCCTCCACGAACCATTGGCAGGCGCGATCACCCCAACCTGTCTCGGGGATCGGCAACTTGTCGAATTCGTCAAAGGGCTCGATGGCACGGAACAGGGGGATAATCAACTGCCAGCGGAGAGTATTGTCAGAAAAGCCATTCCCTGCAAAGCCAATCTCCTTGTAAGCGGTCAAACGGTTCTGCAAAAACTCAGCCATGCCGTTGGCAAGCCCACGGCGTGCCTTCTCGGTGGCGGCATCGATCTCTCTGCGGCAGTCTGCTGTGATGATGATGACATTGGTTTTGTAGCGGGGACCATCCGAGATCAAGATCTTCTTGTCGGCAAGGGACTTGATCTCGTCATCAAGGTAGGACAGAGAAATGCCCGTCTCCAGGCTGATCTGTTGCGGTGTGAGGGCATCATTGTAGCAAGCACTCACGATGTTCTGGCGAATCTTGCTCTGCATAAAGTCCCAAAAGCGGTTGGGACCTTCACCGCAAAACAAGGGGATCAGGGTCTTGGGGGCATAACTCAGGGTTCCTAATTTGCGTTCCATATTCATTCCTTCTTTCAGTATTTTTCGGGATTTGAACAGGAGGTACTTGACCATGCTTTCGCTGATGGACAAACGCTCCGCGATCTCGGCGCATGATTTGCGGTGGATGTAGTACAGCACGGTGGCGTGGCGGTGCTTCTCCGTAAGCAGAGCCAGCTCGCGGCGCAGACGGTAGATATCACTCCTTCCGTCATCGTCAAAGGAGCAGGGCTCGGTCTCGGCCGGGATATCGTCGGTCAACTCGCTATACTGTAACCGGGCACGCTTGCGGCACCATTGCTTGTACACATTGTCTGCCACGCCCCACATGAAGCCGTAAAAGGCATTATCATCCCGGATATTTCTTGAGGATTTGATAAGCTCATAGAGAATATCCTGTGATAAATCCTCCGCCTCCTCACGGGTGGGGGTTCTGGCTACACAGTAATGGTAAATGGTTTTGGAGACCTCGGTAATCTTTCGGTTCAGCTGTTCGTCGGTCATGGGATTCCTCCGGGCTTTTTTAGATGCATCTGCCTGTATAGTGAACGAAATCGGAAACGGTTAGCGTTTTTCCATTATAATCGAAAAATTATTTTTTGTCAAGGGTAAAAGACACCCGCCGAGAGGATCTCCCGGCGGGCTTTCCATTTATGTCTGATCGCGGAGCAGTATATCCAGTATCTCGTAGATGTACTCCGCCTCGTTCGACTCGGTACGCAGATCGTACACCACCCCGTCGTACTTGAAGATGGCGTAGTAGACGTATTCATAGTTCAGGGACAGCTCTCGCCGTGCGATCTGCACCTCCACGCCGTGGATGATCCGCGTCACGGTGGCTTTCTTGGTAAAGACCATATCCACCTTCCAGTCCTCGATGTCGAGGTCTCCGAACATACAGTGAAGCATAAGCTTACTGCCTCCATAATACTCCAACAGCAAAAGCGAGTACCAGTCCTTGGTGTTCGAAGGGTCACCGCCCTCCTTATAATAGAATTCAAAGGCATCCACATCCAGGTTCTTTACCAACAGGATACCATCATACTCAGCGGGAAGCTGATCCAGATCGGTCAGCTCCATACCGATCCCCTCCCGAAACACGTCGGTCATCTGGGCGGGCGTAAAGGCCACCTTGATGTGAATAGCCAGCACCGCGATGAGGCAGATACAGGCGGCCAGCCCACCCCATTTCAGCCATCTGCGGCTCAGCTTCGGTTTTCGTATCCCCTCCTTCGGGGAAGCATCCGCCACCAGAGCGGGGTCGATATAGGTCAGTTCCCGAAAAATATCCTCGTTCGTCATAGGTCATAACCCTCCTTTTCCAAATGCGCTTTCAGTTTTTTCCGCGTGCGGAGCAGGAGCACGGTGACGTGGCTGACCGTCAGCCCGCAGTCGGCGGCCACCTCGGAAACCGGACAGGCATACCAGTAACGTTGCAGGAACACCCGCCGATCCCGCTCGGACAGGGCTTTTACGAAACGATCCAGGCTGTCCCGCAGGGCGACGCTCTCGGCCATATTCCCCTCAGCGTTGTCGGGCAGGCACTCGGACAGCTCCTCCAGGGCGACAGCGGCCTCCCCGCTCCGCTTCTTAGCGGTGTTCTCCTCCAGACGGTTGACCGCCAACTGGCGGGTCAGCATCCCCAGATAGGGCTTGAGCGGGTCGGGACTGTGGGGCGGGATGGTATTCCAGGCTTTGATATAAGCGTCGTTGACGATCTCCTCGGCGTCTCGGTCGTCCCCCGTAATACGGACGGCGATGTAGTGGCAGTAGCGCCCGTATTTCTTCCGGGTCTCGGCAATGGCGGCCTCGTCCCGCGCCAGGTACAGCTTTACGATATCCTTGTCTTCCATGGCTCACGCTCCTTTCGTGTTGTTTTGAAGGCCCTTCACCCACATATACAGAAACCAGGAGGAAAATACTACATCCTTTGCAAATATATTTCATTATAGCCCAAAAGACCAGCCCTGTCAAGATGCACGGGGATCTCCGGGCTGTTCAAGCCCCCATGTTTCCATCTTGACAAATCTCCCTCTCCGTGCTATAATAAACCATCCCCTCTGAAAGGAGCTCCGCCATGACTAACAACAACCGAAAAGCTCGCCTTCTTCGCGTTTGCCTGGCCGCGGGGATAGCCGCCGCCGCTCTGGTGGGGTATGTGGTGATCTTCGACCTGACGGGGTTGGGAATGCCCTGTATTCTGCATGAGCTGACGGGTCTGCAATGCGGGGGCTGTGGGATGACACGCGCCGCCGTGTCGCTTTTGCATCTGGACTTCCCCGCC
This sequence comes from Eubacteriales bacterium, assembly GCA_045602325.1. Lineage (GTDB taxonomy): Bacteria > Bacillota > Clostridia > Oscillospirales > CAG-272 > CAMEON01. Next base: position 23,111 of record JAZSBH010000052.1, read on the forward strand.
GCCTTTTCCTACCACGCCCTGTGGCCCGTGCTTGTGTCCTATATGCTGTGGGTGGGTATTTCTGCCGCCGTCGTGTATATCCGACGGGGGGAGATCCAATTTCTGCCAGGAAAATGGTGGATGCACGCTGCGGTGCTGGCCGTGGTCGCGGGGTATGGGATTTTGCGAAACTTCCTATAAAGGGTATTTTCCGTAAAAAGCGAGAAAATACCCTCTTTTTTATGCAGACCGCTTGACAATTCCCCCGCCCTGTGCTACAATATTCCCGCCGCAAAGCGCGGCGAACACTACGCAAAGGAAGGTATCCGCCGTGACCCCCACCATCGTCGTTCTCATCATATTTCTGGTCACCTGTGCCGCCCTCATCGCGCTGGTGTTCTCCAAGCCATCGGTCCTGATCGGAGGCAAAAAGATCAGCATTTTCTGGCTGGCACCCCTTGTCGGGGCGGTGGCGTTGATGATCGGAGGGTACATCACCCCCGCCGAGATCGCCACGGGGCTGACGGGCGCGGGGGACGTGAACCCCCTCAAGATCCTGCTCCTGTTCTTCTCCATGACCATGATGTCGGTGTATCTCGACGAGATCGGCTTCTTCCGCCTCCTCGCCCACAAGGTGCTGGGCAGAGCCAAGGGCAGTCAGACCACCCTGTTCTTCCTGCTCTACGCTCTGGTGTCGGTGTTGACGGTGTTCACCTCCAACGACATCATTGTCCTGACCTTCACCCCCTTCATCTGCCATTTCGCCAAAAGCGCCCGTATCGATCCCCTGCCCTACCTGGTGTCGGAATTCGTGGCCGCCAACACCTGGAGCATGGCGCTCATCATCGGCAATCCCACCAACATCTACCTCATGAGCGGCACCGGGGTGTCCTTCCCCGCCTACACCGCCCGCATGATCCTGCCCACCGCCCTGTCCGGGCTGGTCTCCCTGGGTGTTCTCTACCTGCTCTTCCGCAAGAAGCTGAAAGCTCCCCTGAACCCCGAGGAGTCCCCTGCCCCCCGCATCGACCTGCCCACCGAGGTAGTGGGGCTCTGCCATCTGAGCGGGTGCATTGTTCTTCTGTCTGTGTCCTCCTTCCTAAGTCTCCCCATGTGGCTCATCACCTGCCTGTTTTTCGTCAGCCTGGTGGTGTTCACCATGGCCATCAGCTTCTTCCGCCACCGCGGTATCTTCCTCATTGCCCGTTGCTTCATCCGCGCCCCCTGGGATCTCGCTCCCTTCGTCATCTCCATGTTCATCCTGGTGCTGGCGCTGGATAAATACGGCATCACGGCGGTGTTGGGTGATTTCCTGTCCACTCCCGAAACCGTGGGCGGAACGGTGGCCTCCTTCGGGGTCAGCTCCTTCTTCGCCGCCAATATCGTCAACAACATCCCCATGAGCGTGCTGTACAGCTCGGTGATTGGCGGGATAGAAGCGGGATCCCTCACCACCGCCGCCCTGTTCTCCGCCGTAGTGGGCTCCAATCTCGGTGCCTTCTTCACCCCCACGGGTGCTCTGGCGGGCATCATGTGGACGGGTCAGCTCCACGACCACGGCGTCCCCTTTTCATTCGCCCGCTTCGTGCGGTACGGTGCGACCGTGGCCATCCCCGCCATGGCGGCGGCACTGCTGGGGCTTTGGATCTGCTGTTGAAAATTTTCGGGAAAATTTTTTGCTTTTCTGAAAGGTTTGCCCTCTTTTCGGTGTCTATATGAATGAGAGCATCTTGACAAATACGGATGCATACGCTATTTGAATAGAAAACGGAGGTAATCACCATGCCCGAAATGACCGAATGGATTTCCGCAATCTCAAGCGTGTCCAACTTCTTCAGCTCCATCGTCAGTCTGTTCACCTTTCTGTCTGTCGCTTACGGGCTTTACTGCATGGCCCAATCCATGGGACTCAAGAATCCCTTCCTGGCCTGGATCCCCTACTGCCAGACCTACACCCTGGGAGCCGTTGCCGACGAATACTACCGCCGCAACGAAGGGAAGACCACCACATACCGCAAGAAGCTGCTGGGCTGGCAGATCGCCGTCGCCGCAGTGACCGTGCTTCTCGTGATCATTTTGATGGTCTTTATAGTCGTACTGGTGATGAACGGGCTTCCCCTGGATGGCTACGACCCGGAAACCATCAGGATCCCCGAATACGAGATGGATATTTTGGACGCCGCCGCGCCCATTCTGGTGGTTTTGCTCTTTGCCCTGTTGGGTTTCCTGGCGGTCTACGTCGTATACATGGTATACTACTACATAGCCGCTCACAAGCTGTTCAAGCTTTTCGCGCCGGAGCACGCCACTGGCTACCTGGTGCTGGCACTCCTTGTCCCCCTGGCCACCCCCATTCTGTTTTTGATGTTGAGTAAGAAGCAGCCCGTCTTTGCCGACACCGCCGCAAACCGAACCGACATGAATACCGACGGGGAGACGGGAAGCGGGGATCCGGATTACTATACCCTGTAAAAGTCCGGTATATCGGAAGCGCAAAGGCCGCCGCCCGGATGAGCGGCGGTCTTTTTTCGTGCGATACGGCAAAGGGATCAACCGCCCTTCTGGTACCACGAAGGCTCGACTTTATAGGCTTTGCCTTCTTCGTCGAAGTAGATCATGTAGTATTCATCCGATGGATAGATTGCCGGGTCTATCTTTTTTGTCACGTATCCACAAGCGCCATTGTAATAATTTCCATCAGCACGCAACTCGGTTTTCCCGAAACACAGATCAAATTCCCCATACTTTTCCACAATTTCGGAGGACATCTTGCCAATGATCCAGTCCTCGTTAAAGCGGGAGCAGGAAGTCAGGCACGAAAGGCACAGCATACAGAGGAGCAACAGGATTGCACAAGTTGTTTTCTTCATTCGATACTCCTTTTACAGTCGATCAATGGGTAAGTTCTGCATGTTTCAAATTTGGGTTTATCGAGGGGGCTTTGCCCCCTCAACCCCCACCAGAACCCTTTTTGCAAAAAGGGTTCTGGTCTCCAAAAAACCTTTCATATATATACATTATTTGAAGTTCTTTGGAATCCAAAACCTTTCTTTCAAGAAAGGTTTTGGTGGGGTGCAGGGGTGAAACCCCTGCCCGATAAACCCCAATTTGAACATGTAGCCATTGGCCAGGGGGAGTTCAAGGTCTGAATCCCAGGCCGCTCATGTAGTATTGGAACCACGTTTCCAAATGGTCGCTCCCCGTGGACAGGAAGAAGTAGGTGCCCATGCGGGTCTCCTCGTCGTCCTCGGGGTGGAGCACGTACATGTCTCCCAGCTTCACGTTCAGGAGCTTATCCAAAAGGAAGGTCAGATACCCCGAGTCCTCCATGCCCAACTCTCCCAGTGTTTGATTCCAGTAGGTTCGGGTGTTCTGCAGCCAGCACTCTCCGATGTCAAAGGCGTGAACCTGCCAGCCATAGTCCATTCCCTTGTTGGCCATGATCGCCGTGCTTTCTTCCCACACCCAGGAGGCCTCCTCGCAGGGCGTCACCCACGCCTTGACCTCTCCGACGGATTCCCCTGTGGGGCCCACGTCGCTCCAGCTCAGGCTTTGGACGGTCAAGCCAAGTCGGGCGGTGCCGTTGTTCTGTCTGTCGGCGGAGACCGTGTAGAGCTGCAGAGAGCCGTCCAGGGAGCTCTGCGCCAAGCCAAAGAGGGTGGGTAACGTCCTCGTATCCGTGGCAATGATCTCCCCGTTCTCGGCCAGCACGTCGCGGTAGAGGAAGAATTCAGACTGCTCCTCACGGAAGCCGTAGAGCGCGATACGGGAAATGGCCTCAAAGGTTTCGCCGTTTCGGGTGACGCGGTCGGTGGTGTAGGTATACCCCAACACCACAGCGGTGTCGGGCACGTCGGGCTCCATGGGCTGAGCAAAGTCCTCCCAGTTTGTGGTTTCCTCGGGTACGGGAGGCGCGGGATCCAGTCCGGCGGCTTGATCGTTCATGCGCTGTACAAAAGCAGACCACACGGTATCAAAATATGCCCCGTCCAAAATCAGGTTGCGCGCTTCAACAGCTTCTGCTCCCTTGCTGTCGGAGCGGGCGTACACGCGGGGAGTATCGGTCTCGGTGAAAAAGTCCACCAGAACGCCAAAGTTCTCCGGTTCGGTGTACTGCCGCAGAGCCAAAGAAAGCTTTTCACAGACTTGACGCATGACAAACTTGCTAAGCACATCTTCCATACGGTTCAGAGGAGACTTGTTCGTCCAATCATCATATTCCACCCGTTGCAAACGGATATCTCCCAGATCCTCACCGCTCATGTTGTCGGCATCCGTCCAACTCAACCATGCTTCGATGATGCCATACGCGTTGCAGTAGGTTCCGTTGTCAGTCAGTTCTCCTTCCATCGTAGAAAGCACCAGAGTGCTGTCAAATTCCATCAGGGTGAAATAGCCGTGGATGGCCGTGGTTTCGGCCTTGCGGATGGTTCCGCTGTCGTCCAGCACGTCGGCGTAGAGGTAGTGGGTATAGGGGTCATCCCCGTCGCGGTACACGGCGATACGGGACACCTGCTTTTGGAGTCGGGAGTCGTCCTCCCGATACCACATAGTCAGGGCAGTCTCCCCCACCAAAGCAGAGCCTGCGGGGATATCGGGGATCATGGGCTCGGCCTGTGCCAGTATGGCTTCCACGTTGGGCTCGTCGGGACGCACGGTTTCGGGACCGGGATCCGTGCTCGGCTCATAAGTCGTTACAGGCTCAGTGTCTTCCGGCAGGTGGGTAGTACCGATTTCGGTATCTCCCTCGGACTCTACCAAGACCAGCTCGTACGCATACTCGTAGCAACTGGAATTATGCTTGATCTGCAAGACAATATAGTGTTGCCCTACAGGCAGGATTTCGGAGGAGTATTTAAGGAAAGACTCATAATGGAAGGTACCATCGTGAATAAAAGCGCTCTCCTGCATATCCGTACCGTATACACTCGCGATAACAAACTCGTATCCCGTGTCCAAATTCAACTCACAGGGGGAAATACTGCCGTCCTTAGCGTAGTACACCTTGGGAAGCACCATGGGACGGTGATTCAAATCGAATTCTCCCTCGAAGCCCCTTCCGTCTACAGTTTCATTGTACAGGAGGAATCTCCGCGGGTAGATGACGGTATCACCATGCTTAACCGTCACCTCATCCTGACTCACACCCGAATAGTTGTCGGTTTCAGTCTCGGAAGGCAACGAGCCTACGGGCCCGTCCACAGGGGGATTCTGCCCCGCATAAATGATCCCCGCCAGCACAGCAAAGGCCACAAACAGGGAAATGCACGCCACACCCCAACCGCTGTTCATGAAACGGCGCAAAGCGCCCTCCTCCCGTTCGGAGCGCGTACGGCGGGCGGGCGGAGCCAGCAGAACCTCGGCTCCGGGGATATAGCTTTCGTCAACAAAGGTATCGCTGATCTGATTGAATGCTTCATACGCAAGAATACCCTTCATATTGAGTACCCCCTTTCGGTGAGATAGGCTTGGAGCTTTTTCCGTGTCCGCGCGACACGCAAAGTCACGGCGTTGACGGTCAACCCGTAGGTGTTTGCCAGAATTTCCATGGAATACCCGTGCCAGTAGCGTCCGCAGAACAGCTTGCGCTCCAGGGGATCCAGTCCCGCTAAAAACCCATCCAACAGCGCGGGAAGCTCCCCCGCCCGCTCGTCGGGCATGGGGATGCACTCCTCCAGCTCCTCCAGGGACAGATCAAAGTCCCGATTACGGCGTTTGGCCTTCTTCTCATGGTAGCGGTTGATGGAGATATTCTTGACAATGCGCCCCAGAAAGGCCTGCAGGGAGCGGGGTCGGGTGGGGGGAATGGAATTCCAGGTCTTGAGGTAGGTGTCGTTCACACATTCCTCGGCGTCCTGTGCATTGGAAAGGATACTTACAGCAAGGCGGTGGCAGAATTTGCCGTATTTCTCGTCGGTGCGCTGAATTGCCTTCTCGTCCCGGGCAAAATACAGGTCAACAATGGCCGCATCCGTGATGGCCGTACCGCTCGATGCTTGATACATATCGGACATAGTTGTCGGCGTCCTCCTTTATGAGTCGTTCATCCTGTATGACAGGATTTTCAGGGGAAATCTGTCACCAAAGTGAAATTTTTTCAAAAAATTTCAAAACAGGCCGCCGCAGCAGCGACAGCCTGTAGAACATCGGTGAGATCAGTGATATGCCCGCAGTGCCTCGATCTCCTTCTTGTCCAGCTTATGATACTCCTTTTCGGAGGCATAATCGTAGATGCAAAGGGTGCCGTAGGAGTCCTTTTCGTAGTCGATGTCTTCCTTATAATAGATGTCCACGTACACCGCCAGGACGGGGTTATCGGTGACGGTCATGTCCACGCCGTCGAAGGTGAGGCGGCGGTAATTATACATAACGGTTTGCGCAGATTCGGTGGCGGTGGGATAATAGCGGACGAATTTGACGCTTTCGGGGTCGTTGCCGTCGTTGTCGCTCAGGTCCGCGGGGGTGAGATCGTAGGCCACGTACAGGGTGACGTCGTAGAGGTCGGCGGTGCGGTCGGGGATCTCGGGCAGATCATAGTCCTTCACCAGACTGCGGATGGTGCTGTTGTTGTAACGGAAGAGCACCTGGATCTGGTTGGCATCCTCGATAAACACCACGTTCTTGGCGGTAAAATAGCTGTAGTTATGCTCGGCCGTGGTGGTCTCGCTTTGAGCCTGGGTGAAGTAAGTCAGCTCCTCACCCGCCGCCTCAGCGGACTTCCATGCGGTGTGAAGCGTATCGTTGACTGCCAGACCGTCCACCTCTTCGGGAACGATGGTGGAGATAAAGGCACGCCACAAAAAGAAGATGATGGTACCGAAGACCAGAATGAGTCCAACGGCCTTGACCGTGATCTTCATAATGCGGATGGGCAGGGATTCCTTGATATGTTCACTCATGTCGTTTCCTCCGTAGAAATAGCAGTTTCCCGCTCCTTCATGAAGCGGAGCTTGTCCAGGGCGTTTTGCAGAATGATCTCGGCAGAGAGGGTGTCAATGACCCCCTTTCGCTTGGCGCCGCGGGTGTCGGTCTCGTTGAGGTAGCGGGAGGCGGCCATGGTGGTCATGCGCTCGTCCTGCATCACCACGGGGATGGTGATGCCCAACTCGGTCAGTTTTTCGGTGAGCAATCCCGCAAATTTTTCGGCGTGCCGGGCTCGATCCCCATGGGAGCCGTCCATGTTGACGGGAAGGCCCACCACCACGCCGACCACGCCACGCTCGCGGGCTACCTCGGCCACGGCGACGGCGGTCTTCTGCATCCCCCCCACCGAGATCTGGGTGATCCCCGAGGCCAGGGTGCGCATATCGTTGGAAATAGCCAGCCCCGTGCGCTTGTCGCCGAAGTCTACGCCCAGAAGCTTGCCTTTGGTTTGGAGAAGTTGTTTCATATATATCCTTTACGGTTCATTTTCAAATTTGGGTTTATCGAGGGGGCTTTACCCCCTCGTCCCCCACCAAAGAATTTTTTGAAAAAAGTTCTTGGTGGGGTGCAGGGGTGACCCCCCTGCCCTACAACCCCCAATTTACCTCTTCGGTCTGTCCGCCTTCCCTCTCGCCGTCAGCTTGATGATCAGCATCAGATCATCGGGCTGGACTTTCGCCTCGTGGGCGGCGCGGCAACGGCGGATCTCGCCGCACCTTTGGCACTTGGAGATGATGATATAGCCCTTCTTGGGATCGGGCTCGGCAGAGATGGGCTCCAGGTCGCCGCCGCAGGGATTGGCGCGGTCACCGGGATTGATATCCACGTGCCGCGACCAGAGGCAGAAGGGGCAGTGATTGCGGGAGGAGTAGCCCAGGGGCTTGACCTCTCGGCCGCAATGGATGCAGGTAAACCCGTCGTCCAGCTTGGAAAATCGTTTCTGTTCCATGGGAACTCCTTTCATAGGATAGGGGATTTTCAAATTTGGGTATGTTATTTCATTTATTATTTATTCTTGTAATATGCCTCCAGCACCGCCCCCGCCGACATGGCGGAATAGGAGCCGCCGCCCGCCCGCTCAATGACCGAGACCACCACGATCTCGGGATCACGGGAGGGAGCACAGCAGACGAAAAGTCCGTTTTCGGTGGACTTGGAGCCTGTCTGAGCAGTACCCGTCTTGCCCGCCACGGTGACGGGGACATTCTTCATGTAGCGGTAGACCGAGGATCCCTCGGCGTACACCACGTTCTCCATACCCTGTATGACGGTGAGGCGATCTGCCTCCTTCAGGGAGAAGGAGCTGAGGGTTTCGGGGGTGGTAACCACGATGTCGTTACGGGTGGAGAGATCCCGCACCTTGTAGAGCAGATGGGCCGCGTAGCGCGTACCGCCGTTAACCAGGGTCGAGGTATACACACCTAACTGTAACGGGGTAAATGCGTTATCCGACTGACCGATGGCGGCGGCAATGGTATCGGTGGGCTGCCATTCCAGACCGTGCAGGTCGGCACGGTGATCGGGACCCGCCAGGGAGCCCTTCTGCTCGCCCAGCTCAATGCCCGTGGACTCCCCAAGCCCCAGCATGCGGCAGTACAGATTCATGTTGGAAATGCCCAGCAGCCGCCCCAGTTCGTAGAAGTAGCAGTTGCAGGAGACCTCCAGCGCCTTTTCGGCGTTGATCCATCCGTGCTGCCTGATCCCGCTGTTGCTGTTATGAATCCAGCAGTCGGGCTGGTAGCTTTCGTAGTATTCGTACGTGCCGGCGCATTCCAGCCGGGTGGAAGCGGTATAGACCACCCCATCGGCCAGCTTTCCTTCGGTGAGGGCGGCGGCGACCATACCGGGCTTGAAGGTGGAGCCGGGGGCGTACAGACCGCCGAGGGCGCGGTTCAAAAGCGGCTGGGCTTGGTTGGACTCCAATTCTTCATAGTCTCGATTATAGGTAGTCAGGTCGTAGGTGGGATAGGAGGCGATCGCCAGCACCGCACCGCTGTTGGGATCCAGGGCAACGATGGCACCCTTTTCACAGTCCTCCCGGTTAAAGGTATTGCGAATGTACGCAATGTTCTCGGAGAGGGCTTCCTCGGCGGCGATCTGGAGCTGAATGTCGATGGTCAGATAGACGTCCTGACCGGCCACGGCCTCGGTCTTCATATACTCACGGACGATATGACCGTCCTCATCCTCCACGATGACCTTAATGCCGTCCTGTCCGTGGAGATACTCCTCAAAGGCGGCCTCACAGCCCGATTTGCCCACGACTGCGTTCATGGAGTAGCCCAATTCCTTGTAGTACTCCCATTCCTCGGCGTAGATGGGACCCGTTTGCCCCAGGATATGCGAGGCGATGCCGGGGTAACAGTAGACGCGCTCCACGTCGGTGGAAAATCCCACCCCGGGAATCCCCAATTCCTTTTCGTGGGTGATGGTCTCCATGGTCACGTCCTTGGCCATGACGTAGTCGTTGGCGCGGGAGAAGCCCACGGCCTCCATGCCCCACAGCACGCGGATGAGGCGATCGATGTCGGCGGCGGAATAGAGCTGATTTCCGCCGGCATCCGTGGCATCCAGCTCGTATTCCTCCACGAAATAGTCGGTCAAGCGTTGTGCCGAGATGCAATCCAGGGGCGCGGCTTCATAATAATCCGTCGCCTTGGAGGTGTTCATGTTCTTCTCGCTCTTGACCCGCAAGATGGCCTCGCGGCGCAGGCCGTTGGCCTCCACCACCGAAAGCACCGTATCGTAGGTGTCCGATGCCGGGTCGGAGGCAACGGATCTGTAGGTCAGATCGGGATAATACCCGTCGAAGGGGAAATTGTAGGTACAGAACTTCCCTACCTCCCCGCATTCCTCCAGCATGTGAAGCGCTTGGAGAATGGCACGGTTGCGACTTTCCATGTCCGTGGGGAGCACCGAGTAGTCCATGGTCAGATGATAAGTGTAATCGTTGATGACCAGAGGCACGCCGTTGCGGTCGTAGATCTGCCCGCGGACGGCTTGTACCACCACGGTACGCTCGGTTGTGCCGTCCTGCTTGTGGCCGCCGATGTTGTCGGAATTCAACTCCAGAGCGGCCAGACGAATGACGTAAAATACGCAAACAAGCAAAAAGACAACGCCCAACCCCCACAAGCGGGATATGCGCTGATTGCGGACGGGGGTAGCCATGGGCGTTCTCCTTTCATGTGAGGGTTAGGTAGTCGATTGCATAATTAGGAAAATTGCAGTTTATCGGTGGGCACTTTCTATGAGGCCCCCTCCGGGAGGGGGCTCGCGTAGCGGTGGGGGAGCCCGCGTGCATAGAGTAAAAAGCTTTTTCCCGATAAAGAGAATTAGGCTTTTAACTCGCGCACTCTCCCTCAGTCGCTTCGCGCCAGCTCCCTCCCGGAGGGAGCCTTAAGACTGTGCCAACCCACCGACAAACCCAAATTTGAACGTTTTGCAAGCGGCTATCTGTATAAAAAACGAAGGGAGAACCATTGTGAAAAAAATCTGTGTTTTGCTGATCCTGCTGGCGATTTTCACCGCCGCGACCCTGACCGCCTGCAATGCGGGCGATACCCCCGAGGATACCCTTCCCGATACCACTGTGGCTTCCATTGCGGGAACGGCCGAGGAACCCACCGAGGAGCCTGCCGAAAAACCCACCGAAGCACCCACTGAAGTGCCCACCGAGGAACCCACGGCCGCCCCTACCGAGGCTCCGACCGAAGCTCCTACCGAGCCCGAGACCGAGCCCACCGTGGCTATCACCGATGGCATGATGCTTTACTACGAGGATTTCTCTTCTTACGGTGAGATCACCGACCATGACGCAACCGTAGAAGCCCTCGGCTGGATCATTCAGACCGTGGCCGACGACTACGCCTACAGCGACTGGACGGGAAGGCTAACCGTCGAGAACGGTGCGCTGGTGATCAACAACTACCGCCCCGAGGAGGATTTCAAGGGGAAGGACAGTTATGCCCTCATGCTGGGCGAGGACTACATGGGGCCCATCAACGAGTACGGCGACTATACCCTTCAGTATGACGTGACCTATTTCGACGCCGCCAACTACAAGCGCTACATTTGCCTTTTGACCGATTATTACGGCGATACGTATAACTCCTATCACTTCCGCATCGGCGGCTACGCCAATAATCAGGGGCACATATTCGGGAATTGGGTTACCTATGATGTCCAGGATCCCGAACAGGATATGGCCTGCAACCTGACCGTTAACGACCCCCTAAAGGGAAATACCATCGCCAAAAAGCTTCTGGGGATCGACGCCGAGATCAAGGATGCCGCTGCCATAGAGCATTTCCGCAACATCACCGTGACCATCCGCATCCAGCACGACAGAGACCTGGGCAATATCATCTACATGAAGACCGAGGATATGCCCGAGTTCATCTGCGTCAGCATGCCCCGCACGGATGCCTCGGGTGCAGGGGACTGGGAGAATATCACCGGTGTTGGCGGCCTTGCCTTCAAGATCGGCGCCGCCATCAACGGTAGCATGGATAACATCGCCATGTGGGCAGGCCTTGGCGAAATGCCCGGGGATACCACGGTGACCTATCCCCTTGCCAAGTGATTTTCAATCGCGGCTCACTTTTCCGTGAGCTGCGATTTTTTGGTGCGAATTCTCTCAAAAGCCTTTACAAAATGAGTGATCTATGCTATAATTTGTGCAGTAAGGACGGATGATCTTGCAAGGAAAAATACGGCTTTCCGTCCTTTTCTTCAATCTGCAAACCACCAAGGAGGACTCTTCCATGACCCCCGATACGTCCGCTCTCACAGCCATCACCCTCTGCGCCTTTGCCGATGAAGCCGACGCTGACCGCCACGGTCAGATCAAGGCACTCGTTGAGAACGGCATCCCCTACCTGGAGATCCGCGGCGTGGACGGCACCAATATCGCGAATTTGTCCCGTGAGGCTGCCCAGCAGTTCAAGGCTGAGCTGGATGCCGCCGGCATCCGCGTTTGGTCCATCGGCTCTCCCGCAGGAAAGTCGCAGATCGGCGAGGACTTTGAGAAAGAACTGATCCAATTCAAGCATCTTCTCGACATGGCCGAGATCTTTGAAGCTAAGCGCATCCGCCTGTTCTCCTTCTATGGCACGAATGGCGACGACGCTTACTTCGACGAGGTCTGCCGCCGTCTGAATATCTTTTGCGATCTTTGCGAGGAGCGGGGCGTTATCCCCTGCCACGAAAACGAAAAGGGCATCTACGGCGACACCGCCGAGCGTTGCCTGCGTATCCACCGTGCTGTGCCCCGCCTCAAGGCGGTGTTCGACCCCGCCAATTTCATTCAGTGTGGGCAGGACGTCATGGCGGCTTGGCATATGCTTGCCCCCTACGTTCACTACGGCCATATCAAGGATGCCGCCCCCGACGGGCACATCGTTCCCCCCGGAGATGGTATCGGACACCTCCGCGACTATCTGCCCCTCTTTGCCGCACAGGGTGGGGAAGTACTTACCCTGGAGCCCCATTTGGCCGAGTTCGTTGGTCTCAAGGCGCTGGAGGGGGATGTGGATCGGAGCGAGGTCGGAGGACTGAACTTTGTGAATAACCGTGCGGCGTTCGATCATGCTGTAAACAAATTGAAAACCATTCTGAATCAAGTATAAAGGAGTCATGATATGAAGATCGGAGCCCAATTCTATACCATCCGCGACTACTGCAAGACTCTCACCGATCTGGACGAGTCCATGAAGAAGGTAGCCGATATCGGCTATAAGCACATCCAGCTCTCGGGTGTCTGCGCCTACGAGGCTGACTGGATGGCCGAGCGTCTGAACGCCTACGGGCTGAAGGCGGATATCACCCACTTCAGCTACGATAAGATCATTAAGGAGACCGATGCCACCATTGCCTTCCACGACACCATGGGGTGCAGATACATCGGTATTGGCTCCAATCCCCGCGGCATCAATCCTGAGGGCTTGGCGGTTATGGCTAACGAGTTGAAGCCCATTCTGGGTAAGATCGTGGACAGCGGTCACAAGTTCATGTACCACAATCACCACATGGAGTTCGCCCGCTTTGGCGGGAAGACCTTCATCGATCTCCTTTGCGAGACCTTTACCCCCGAGGAGTGCGGCGTGACCCTGGACACCTACTGGGTGCAGGCCGGAGGCGGCGACCCCGCATGGTGGCTCCGTAACCTGAAGGGGCGCGTGGAGTGCGCCCACTTCAAGGATATGGTGTTTTCCCCTGAGGATAAGGGCGTTCGTATGGCCGCCATCGGCGAGGGTAACATGAATTACCCCGAGATTCTCAAAGCCTGCGACGATGCCCACGTGGAGTATGGCTTCGTGGAGCAGGATAACTGCTACGGCGAGGATCCCTTCCTCTGTCTCAAGAGAAGCTACGACTACCTGACCGCGCAGGGTCTGGAGTAATGTAAAGCACGACATGAAAGGAGTCCGTCATGCTCCAAGAAATTTTGAAGGAAAGAAATATTCCCCCCCTCCTCTCCCGCGCTGAGATGCTGGAGATCCTCCAACGCGAGGAATACGGCTACCTGCCCGAAAAGCCCGATGCCATCGCGTGGAAGGTACAGGACAACTTTATCTCTTGCTTCTGCGCGGGGAAGGTAACCTCCCAAAGAGTGGAACTGACCGTTACCCTGAAAGGGAAGGACTTCACCTTTCCCTTCATAGCCGTCATTCCCAATGGAGAAGGCCCCCATCCCTTCTTCATCCACATCAATTTCCGTCCCAATGTCCCCGATCAATATATGCCCACCGAGGAGATCACCGACAACGGCTTTGCGGTGCTGTCCTTCTGCTATCAGGACGTGACCTCGGACAACGGGGATTTCACCAACGGTCTGGCAGGGATTTTCTATCCCGACGGACAGAGAGGCCCCACCGATCCCGGTAAGATCGCCCTGTGGGCCTGGGCGGCTCAGCGAGTCCTGGACTATGCCGAAAAAGAGCCCCGCCTGGACATGACCCGCGCCATGGTCTGCGGCCACTCCCGCTTGGGTAAGACCGCCCTGTTCTGCGGAGCCACCGACGAGCGGTTCTTCCTTGCCCACTCCAATAATTCGGGCTGTGGCGGCGCCGCCATCACCCGCGGCAAGGTGGGGGAGCGAGTGGAGCAGATCACCCGCAATTTCCCCTACTGGTTCTGCGAAAACTACAAAAAGTATATCGGCAGGGAAGCCGATATGCCCTTCGACCAGCACTACCTCGTTGCATCCATCGCCCCCCGCCATGCCTACGTGGCCTCGGCGCTGGAGGACTCCTGGGCCGATCCCGCCTCCGAACTGCTTGCTTGCGTGGCCGCATCCTCCGCTTATGAGGCCCACGGCCTTGTCGGATTGGTCTGTGAGGACAGACTACCCGCCCCGGGTGACAAGTACCACGAGGGGGCCATCGGCTACCACCTTCGTCCCGGCCTGCACTACTTCGGACGGGAGGATTGGAACAGGCTGATGAAGTTTATTCAGGAAAAGTGATTGGTAAATTGCAGTTTATCGGTGGGCACTTTCTATGAGGCCC
>JAZSBH010000053.1:0-58932 GCA_045602325.1 Eubacteriales bacterium
TTTTTTGCAATACTTTTTTGACAGACTTTTTCGTCTGTCTTCTCGTCATGCGCTTTTGTACGAAAAATCCACTTAACTCGGCTTTTTAGCTTTGTTAAGTGCATTTTTCTGTTTCGCCATTATTTTAACTTAATGACATTGACCTTGCGATCTCCTCTTGATTGTGTCAGGAAATTACTCCTCGTCGACGGATCCGACGGTGGTGTCAACGCCGTCCAGAGCCTTGAGGTCATCCTCTTCCACGATGCACTCGAACTTCTCGCCGCAGTTGGGGCAGCGGAGATTCTCGGGGTCAATGGTGGAATCAAAGTTGATGACGTCGCCGCAGGCAGGGCAGATGACCTCGAAGTACTCGTCCTCTTCTTCATCCTCGAAGAAGTCATCATCGTCATCGTCAAAGCCGCAGTCGAAATCGCAGCCGGCGCAGTCGCCGTCGCACTCGAAATCATCATCGTCCTCGAAGCTGTCATCGTCCTCGTAGTCCTCGTCGTCAGACAGGTCATCCAGGTCGAGCAGAACCTCTTCCACGTCACCCAGATCCTCGTCAAGCTCCTCGCAGTAGTCCTCGAGGTCGCTCATCTTGGCCTGCATGTCGTCGATCTCCTCGGCCATCTCGATGACCATATCCAACAGAGCGGCGATCAGCTTGCCCTCTTTGGTGGTCTTGTCCAGCTCAACGCCGTCGCAAAGACCCTTGATATACATTGCTTTTTCAATCATTGCCATGATAAGAGCTCCTTTTCTTATACGATCAGAAGTTGCCCGTTGCGGGCGGGGAGAGCCGCAAATTAAGCGCGGGACAGGTACTCGCCGGTACGGGTGTCGATCTTCAGGACCTCGCCCTCGTTGATGAACAGGGGAACCTTGACCACAGCGCCGGTTTCCAGGGTGGCGGGCTTCAGGGTGTTGGTGGCGGTGTTGCCGGCGAAGCCGGGCTCGGTTGCGGTAACCTGCAGCTCCACGAATGTGGGAGGCTCAACGCCCAGGATGGTGCCCTTGTAGGAGATGATCTTGCACATCATCTCTTCCTTAACGAACTGGAAGTTCTCGCCGACCTGATCGTGACCGATGAGGGTCTCCTCCCAGGTCTCGGTGTCCATGAAGTGGTACAGATCGCCGTCGTCGTAGGAATACTGCATATCCTTGCGCTCGATGTACGCGTTCTCGAACTTGTCGGTGGGGTTAAAGGTACGCTCGGTCACGCCGCCGGAGATGCAGTTCTTGATCTTGGCGCGGACGAAAGCGGCGCCCTTACCGGGCTTGACGTGCTGGAACTCGATGACCTGATAGACCACGCCGTCCATGTCAAAGGTCAGACCGTTCTTAAAATCGCCTGCTACTACCATTGTAAAATACCTCCAAAGGTTTATTTTTCTTGTTTGGTACGGACAGAACCTGCCCAAAAGGGGTTGTCCGCATACAGTTACATCCTATTATACACCAAAACTGTCATTTTGACAAGGGGGTAAATGAAAGTTTTTTGAGGTTTGGGAGGTTTTTTTGAAAAAAGGACTCCCCGATGGTCGGGGAGTCCGAAAAAACTCGATTTATTGCAATGTGTCAAGGTCGATCCCGCGGCTTTCCAATTCCGCACGCAGGCGCTCGGGGAGGGTATCTACCGTTCCATCCTCCAGCTTGCGGATGCCGTATATGGATTTTGTATCGGAAGGCACCTCTTCGTGGGAGCAGCCGAGCAGAACCTCCACATAATCTCCGCTGTTCAGATCAGCATATTTTTCCTTCACTGCTTCGGCTTCAAAGTAGAACTCGTAAAAACGCGTAGACATATTGGGAGATAGCTCGGCAACAAAGTACCGATGAGTTCCGTCGGTGATGAAGTAGCCGCGCCGAATGTAATAGGGTATGTGTGAACTCATGCCCAGGTGCGAAGTAGGACAAGTGGGCCCGTCCGCAACTTCAAAAGACAAGGTCATCCCGTATTCGTCAAAGATCAATTCATACTCTCCGACGGGAAGGGCGCTGTAGTTTCCGCCCGTTGCCTTGCTGATGGACAGTGTGTAATGTTCCTCGGCGTACTCGTCGGGGGCTACCTCCTCCCCTTCAAAAGCGTATTCGGCGGTCTGACTGCCCAGATGGATGCGCTCTCCATCCTCCATGCGGTAGAGAGACCAGCAATCGCCGCGACTGAGGGGAACCCCCGGTTCGTTGGCGCGGAAGTGGACGGACAGAGATACGTCTCGCGTGGTGTAGATGCTTTGTGTGAGTGTGACGGTGAAGGGAAGCTTCGGGGCTTCCGGGGAGGTGACAGTCTCAGCCTCGGTTTCACTTTCCCTCACGGTCTCCCCCACCGTAAACTCACACCAAGCCACCGACACGTACTTCTCCCCGTCATACTCCGTGGCGTGAAGGCGGTAGGTGCCGGGGGTCAGAGGCTTGGTAATTCTGATGCTTTGGGTTAGCTTCGCGTACTCGTCGCGCTCAGGCTCATCATAACCGGCGTCCTCAGGATAGGCAATCCCTACGGTGACAGCTCCGTCGGAGGTCAGCTTTTCCAGGTGCCAGGCGTTATAGCGATTCACTCTTTCCCCTTTGGTCTTTCCCGTCATCACCGCCGTGATCCTCTCGGTACCCTCGGGGTAATTCTCCATCTCGGTGGCTATGGTAAAGTTCACGCCGTGGTCGCTCATCTCAATGGTACTGCCTGCGGGTTGCTTTGGGGGATCGTAGGTAGGCGGTTCTTTCCCCGCACGAATAATGAAAATCAGCACGGCCAGAGCCACGATGCCCGAAATGACGGCGGCGCCCCAACCGCTGTTCAGGAAGCGGCGGAAGCCTCCCATGGGCTTGGCGGGACGGGTAATCCCTGCCTCGGCCTCGTAGAGCATCTGCTCGGCGGCAAGAATATAGTTGTCGGGAATTCGGCTCATGGCGGCAAAGGCGTTCAGAGCGCGGGTCTGTTTACGGTCGGTCATACGTGGTATCCCCTTTCGGTGAGATAGGCGCGGAGCTTTTCGCGAGTACGGTAGAGGCGGGCGGAGAGGTTGTTGGGCTTCATTTTGAAGGCCTTGGCCAGCCGCGCCACCGAGTGGCCGTGCCAGTAGCGCAGGACAAAGAGATTGCGTTCCTCGGCGGGAAGATCCTCCAGAAACCCCGCCAGCAGCATGGGCAGGTCGGAGTCGTCCTCCTCCTGCGCAGGTAAAATTTCGGCAAGCTCCTCCAGGGTCAGTTCGAATTCCCGATTCTGTGTCTGGCGCTGACGGTAGCGGTCAATGGCGAGGTTGCGGGTGATCTTACCCAGAAACAGCCGTAGGACGGTGGGCTTTTGGGGCGGGATGGAGTTCCAGGTCTTCAGCCAGGTGTCGTTGACGCATTCCTCGGCGTCGGGGCGGCTGTTCAGAATATTCATGGCCACCGACAGGCAATAATGTCCGTAGACGCGGGCGGTATGCTCGATGGCGGATTCGTCGCGGGCGAGATAGAGAGCTACAATGTCCGCGTCGGTCATGGGTTTGCTGTTCATGGTATGTCTCCTTTCGTTGGAGTGGGGGTATGTCCCCATTATACCATATAAGACGAAGATTTTGGGGAAATATGATGGGATTTTTGAAAAAAGTTTCGAGATTTCAAATTTGGGTTTAGAGGTCTGTTTGACGAAGATGGCGTGCCTTTGTTTTTGATAGCGGGCGCACCTGCGTGTGCGCCCGCGAACGCACATAGTGCGTTCAATTCCGAAGGGCTAAAACTCACCGATAAACTCCAATCCCCCATCCTCGTCATTCTGCCCAACGCCCCTCCTTTCGTAAAAATTCTTTTGTGCAAGCAAACCAAAAATTCACAAAAAGCATTGACAAGAAATCCGAAATGGTGTAAAATTGAAAATGTATAGATATGCCAAGAATATTTCCCGAAAGGAACAGGAATATATGAGAAGCATGACCGCCTTCGGCCGCGCACAGATCGCGGGGGAGGGCTATGAATTGACCGTCGAGCTCCGCTCGGTCAATAACCGTTATCTGGACTGGAATATCCGTCTCCCCCGTGCCTGGGCGGCACAGGAGGAGCGCATCAAAACCGCCTTGGGTCAGTTGGGGGTGAGTCGCGGCAAGGTGGATGTCAACGTTACCGTTGCAGATACCCGTACCCAGTCGGGTGCCGCCGTGTTGGAGCCCGATCTGGAGGCCGCCCGCCGCTATCTGGAGGCCGCCCTGCTTCTGCGGGATGAGCTGAACGTGGATCATGATCTGACCACCACCCGGCTTTTGACCCTCCCCGGGGTCATGGTGCCCGTCAAGGAGGATACGACCGAGGACGACGATGCCGTCTGGGCCAAGCTGTCCCCGGCCCTGACCGAGGCCGCCACCGCCTTCCTCGCCGCTCGCGAGCGGGAGGGAGCTCGACTGGGTGAGGACGTGCTGGCCAAGCTCACGGGTATTCGTGGCATGGTGGCTACCATCGCCGCCCGCTCCGAGGAGAACATCCGTACCTACCGCGTCCGCTTTGAGGAACGCCTCCGTGCTGCTCTGGGCGAGACAGGAGCGACCTTTGACGAAAACCGCGTGGTCACCGAGTGCGCCATCTACGCCGACCGCGTGGCCATCGACGAGGAACTGGTGCGCCTGGCCTCCCACTTCGACGCTCTGGAGGGACTGTTCAAGTCCACCGAGCCCGTAGGCCGCCGCATCGACTTCATGCTCCAGGAGACCAACCGAGAGATCAACACCATCGGCTCCAAGTGCTCGGATGCCGCCATGGCTCAGACCGTGGCCGATGTTAAGAGCGAGCTGGAGAAGATACGCGAGCAAATCCAAAATATAGAATAAGTAGCTTTGACGCTCGCCGCGAGCCAATCCAGAATATAGAATAAAGACAAAATAAGACTGACGCAGAAAGGAAACCGATACCATGAGATTCATCAATATAGGCTACGGCAACATGGTAGCCGTGGAACGCATCGTGACCCTGGTCAGCCCTGATTCCGCCCCTATCAAGCGTCTGATCCAGGACGCCAAGGACGACGGGCGCGTCATCGATGTGACCTGCGGACGCAAGACCCGCGCTGTCATCATCACCGATTCCGAGCACGTCATTCTGGCCGCCATCCAGACCGAGACTATCGCCAACCGCTTGGAGAGCGACGGTGACGTTGCCCTGGACGAGGCCGAGGACGAGGAAGAAGCCTGATCCAGCTCTGATTCTGATTCACAATTATAAGGAGATAAAACATGATTTACCCTACTATCAAAGACCTTACCAAGGATGAGTACAACCGCTACGAGATCGCTTTGGCCACCGCCAAGTGCGCCCGCATGATTACCAACGAATACACCCGCCAGCGGGTGGAGGCCGAGCGTCAGATGACGGGCAACAAGGAAACGGATAAGCCCTTGAATACCATGATTGACAAGGAAGTCCGTGACGAGAAGGCCGTCAAGCTGGCCATTGGCCGCATCTACAAGGGCGAGTACACCATCGTCCATAAGGATCCAGCCGAGCAGGAGCGGGAGGAGCAGGCCATCCTGGCCGGCATCAACCGTCCCTACGAGGAGTTCAGCTTTGACGCTGAGGACGAGATCCTCGAGGACGAGACCCTTGAAGACGAGGATGCCGTGGATACCGAAGACGCCGATGGGGAGGACGGGATCGCCGCTGAGGATGAAGCCGCCGAGTCCGCCGAGGAGTCCTTCGAGACCGAAGAGATCTAAACCGTGACCCAACGAAATACCCAAGGAGGCACCGCCATGGAGCAGGATACCGTTTTGCGCGATGCGGCCGTACCCACGTACGCCGGCGTACACATTTTAGGTAATCCGTTCTGCATTGACGGTGCCTACCATTATTTCATTCCTCATTTCATGGCGAGATCCGTGAAGCGGGGCGCCTTTGTGACCGTGCCCTTCGGCAAGGGCAACCGCAAACAGCTTGCGGTGGTGGTATCGGTGGGGGATGCCTCCGACCTGCCCCCCAACCTGACCCCCGATAAGATCAAGCCCATCGACGGCGTTTGCCGTGAAAAGCTGTTTTTGACCGAAAAACAGCTTTCTCTGTGCTTCTATCTGAAAGAGACTACCCTTTGTACCATGGGTGACGCGGTGCGTGCCGTAGTGCCCGCCTCGGCGCTGGCCACCCTGGTGGAGTATTACCGCCCCTTGGCGGTGGAGGCTGACCGTTTCGAGAGTCGCCGTGCATCTCTGGCCGCGCAAGATCTCTTGGTATTGGAGTATATCCGTACCCGCGGCTGGGTGTCGGGACAGGCCGTGAAGCACCGCTTCGGTGCCAAGGCCGCCGTTTCCCTGGATCGACTCTGCGACAAAGAACTGATCGAGCGGGAATTGACGGTGCGCCAACCCGACGTGCCTACGGTTCGGACGTATGCCCTGAGCTGTCCCGTGGAGACCGCCAACGCTGTCCTGCGGGGGGAAAGGGGCTATCCTCGGGTGACCTCCGAGATCCAGAAACGGGTGTTGGAGCTGTTGGCAGAGACTTGCCGAGAGGTGGAGGGAAATGAACTGCGCCAAATAACAGGAGCGAACGCCACCCACCTCAAAGCCCTGGTGGATAAGGGGCTTCTCGCGGTCACCGAGGAGGAAGCCTACCATACCTCCGCCGAGGCCGAGGGGGAAGGCAACCGCACCGTCCATCGGTTGAGTGACGAGCAGACTGACGCGGTGGCCACCCTGGAGGCTCTGGCCGCGTCGGGAGAGCCCAAGGCCGCACTTCTCCACGGAGTAACGGGAAGCGGCAAGACCTGCGTCATCCTGGAGACCATCGATCGAGTGCTGGACAGCGGCCGCGGGGTCATTGTCCTACTCCCGGAGATCGGCTTGACCCCCCAGATGCTCCATATCTTCCACGCTCGCTACGGCCGCCGCGTGGCAGTCATCCATTCGGGGCTGTCGGCGGGGGAACGGTTGGATTCCCACCTCCGCATCCTGTCAGGAGAGGCCCCCATCGTGGTGGGCACCCGCTCGGCGGTATTCGCTCCCGTGCCCAATCTGGGTATGATCGTCATGGACGAGGAGCAGGAGCACACCTATAAATCCGACCAGGATCCCAAATATCACGCCCGGGATATCACCCGTTTCCGCTGTGCCACCGAGAATGCCCTCATGCTCCTGGCCTCGGCCACGCCGTCGCTGGAAAGCTACCAAAAGGCCAAAGAAGGGAAGTATACCCTCATCGCCATGAAGCACCGCTACGGGGCGGCGCGTCTGCCCGACGTCCATATCGTGGATATGCGAGGTGAGCCGGGCCACGGCAATCTGTCCCCCTTGGGGGAGATCCTGGCCAAGGAGATCGCCCGGGTCCACAGGGAAGGGAATCAGTCGGTGCTCTTCCTCAATCGCCGCGGTTACAGCCATCAGACGGTCTGCCGCTCCTGCGGCCGCGCCGTCACCTGCCCCCGTTGCTCGGTGGCTATGAACTACCACGTACGGCGCCATACATCCGAGGGCGAGCTGGTTTGCCATTGGTGCGGCTCCCGCCGTGCCGTCCCCGACACCTGCCCCGATTGCGGTTCTCCCCATCTGATCCGTATGGGCTACGGTACCCAGCGGGTGGAGGAAGAGCTGAATACGGTATTCCCCTCGGCGCGCATCATGCGTATGGACGCCGATACCACCACCACCAAATCTGCTTATAACGATCTGCTGGGTGGCTTCCGTACCCACGAGGCGGATATCCTCTTGGGTACCCAGATGGTGACCAAGGGGCACGATTTTCCCGACGTGACCCTGGTCGGCGTGCTCATGGCGGATATGTCCCTCTATCTGGACGACTACCGCGCGGGGGAGAAGACCTTCTCCATGCTGACCCAGGTCATCGGCCGTGCCGGACGGGCGGACAAGCCGGGGCTGGCGGTTATCCAAACCATGAACCCCGACAGCGAGGTCATCCGTCTGGCCTGTGCCCAGGATTACGAAACATTCTTCCAAAACGAGATCCGCATCCGTCGTCTGCTCCAGTTCCCCCCCTTCTGCGATATGGTGCTTCTGACTTTGACCTGCCCCGACGAAAAGGAGCTGCAAAAGGCTTGTCTGCGCCTCTCGGAGGAGCTGCGAAGACAGAACACCGAGGTCTTTTCCGACGTGCCCGTCGTGGCCTTCGGCCCCTTTGAAGCCCCCGTCTATCGTGTGGACAACGTCTACCGCATGCGGATGGTGGTCAAGTGCCGCTTGAGTCGCCGTGCCCGCGCCATGTTCGCCGCTATCCTCACCACCTTCACCACAGACAGTCGCGGCAGTCAAAGGCCGATTTTGAGTATTGATTTCAATCCCAGCAGCATTTGATGCAGGAAAGCCACGCTTTGAGGGCTTTCAAAATTCTTAATTTTTTTGATTTTTCTGTAAGGTTTTCGAATTTTCCGTGTCTTATAGGGTAGAACCGATTTTGAGTATGGATTTCTATCCGTGAATCGGAGACGGAAAATTTTGCAATCGCCTAAAAAACAATAGCCGATTGCAAAATGTTCAAATTTGGGTTTATCGGTGGGTTGGCACAGTCTTAAGGCTCCCTCCGGGAGGGAGCTGGCGCGAAGCGACTGAGGGAGAGTGCGCGAGTTAAAAGCCTAATTCTCTTTATCGGAAAAAAGCTTTTTACTCTATGCACGCGGGCTCCCCCACCGCTACGCGGAGGGGGCCTCATAGAAAGTGCCCACCGATAAACTGCAATTTTCCTAATTATGCAATCGGCTACCTAAAAAACAAGAAAAGGAGAATCCAACCATGAAAATGAAACGCCTTACGATCATCGCCTTTCTGCTGGCCTCCCTGCTGATTCTTCCCGCCTGTGAGATCGCGGGAGACACCGAGACTCATGCTCCCGACACGACCGCCGAGGCCGTGGCGGACACCGAGACCCAAGCCGTGACCGAGGACGACAGCCTCACCCCGCCCCCTCTGCCTACCCTGGACAGCTACCAAGGCATGACCCCTGATGTGCCCTATACCTTGAAATTCTATTCCAACGGGGACGGCACCTGCGTTGTCAGAGATATCGTGGTCAATATGCTGTACGAGGGCACCTACACCGTGGAGATCCCCGAAACCTCCCCCGACGGGGATACGGTGGTGGAGGTGAGTTACCTCAGCACTACCTACAACCTGCCCCGCTACCTCACCGCGGAGGCCTACGCGACCCTGGACGGGTGGTGGAAGGATTACTTCGACCGCTGTGTGGAGCAGGGGCTGATGGAGGCGGACGTGGCCGACTTCCGTCTGCGTCAAGCTCGTTCTTACTATATTCTGCGGGATGCTACTCTGAGCTCCACCGAGAATCTGGGGGCTGACGTGATCGCCCGCTTCCCCCTGTGCGAGCATATCCCCGTGTATGCCCTGGACATCGCCACCACCGAGGTAGAATTTGCCTACCTCTCCCAGCTCATGGCCGTGGCCGCTCCCTGGTACACCACCGAGTGGTGCTACGCCGAGCTTCTGGCCATGAAGAGACTGGCCGACGGCTTTGGGGTGGAGGATCCCCATCTGGAGGAAAGTCTGGCGGAGCACAGCGATAGCCTGGCCGGGGCTGAGGCCGTCCTCGTTCCCCATACCGTGACCAAATTGGTTGACCAGCTGCAGACCCTGTCCTCCATGGAGGTCCACCGCCTGATCTTCGACGGCACCATGGCGGAATTTGATGCCATCTTTTGGGGGCAAGTGAGCAAGATCATCATCCCCTATCCCATGACGGTTCAATGCACCGACGGCGAGCTGACGCTGGACAATCTGGAGGTCCGCTACCCCGTCCTGGCCGAGTGAGGGAAGGCGGCTGTATCAACGGTCAGTTGAGCCTTGCTTTGAATCCGGGAGGTAGCTGAACCTCTGTGTCGTTGTACTGCCGTATCCGTGAAAGCCACTCTTTCGGGGTGGCTTTCGGTTATTTTGAAAAAATTTCCGATTTTCTGTAAGGTTTTCGAATTTTCCGTGTCTTATAGGGTAGAACCGATTTTGAGAAAGGAGCCCGTGCTATATGGAAGATATACGCATCATCGAACTCTACTTCGCCCGCGACGAGCAGGCCATCCGCCATACGGCGGACAAGTATGGGGCGTACTGTACCGCCGTGTCCATGAATATTCTGCACAGCGAGCCCGACGCCGAGGAATGTGTGAATGATACTTACCTCAAGACCTGGAACTCCATCCCCCCTACCCGCCCCTCCTCCCTGCGGCATTTTCTGGCCACCATCGTCCGCAACCTCTCCCTCAACCGCTGGCGCTCCTGGCACAGCGAGAAGCGCAATAAGGACATGGAGGTGTCCCTCTCCGAGCTGGAGGCCTGTTTTCCTGCGCCCGACGACGGAGACAGAGGGGAGTTGACCGAGCTGCTCAACGAGTTTTTGGCTGCCCTGCCTAAGCAGGATCGCATCATGTTCGTACAGCGCTACTGGTATTCCCTCACAGCCGCACAGATTGGGGGAGAACTGGGACTTTCGGAGAACGCGGTCTGGGTGCGCCTGCACCGCACCCGGGAAAAACTCCGAGATTATTTAGAGGAAAGGGGGTATCACGTATGAGAGGCGATCTGGTTTATGAATTGATCGGCGGCATCCGCGAGGAATTCGTGCGGGAAGCTGAGCCGAAGTGTCTCTCGGTGCTCCTGACTCCGGCTGATACGGCTGTACAGCCAAAGACCTCCGCCGGAACACCGGACACCGGACGCCGGCTGTACACGGTCAACCCTGAGGCCGTTTCCCGCGGGCACAAGCCTCCGCGCGCGGCCAAACGATGGATGACGGCGGCTTGCCTGGCCCTTGCTATCCTCCTGTCCGCTACGGCGGGACTGGGCGGCATGGCGCTGGTTGGCGGCATGAGCTCCATGGGTGACATGGGGATCACGTCGATGTTCGGATTCGATTTCGTATATAACTTGTTCCCCTTCCTGCAGCCCGATGAGACCGATACGGGAGCCGACGACACCGATATCGATGCGGAACCCGAGGAGACAGAAAACCCCTGCTTGGAGGGGCATGATTGGCAGACGACCGACCTGCGGGAGAGCACCTGCTATGCCCGCGGCCGTACCGATTCTGTCTGTGCAAATTGCGGCAGGACCGACACTGTTTACACCGATCCCCTGCCCCACGACTACGTGGACGGCTACTGTACCGGCTGTGGGCTGATCGAGGGAGCCGCAGAGGATTGTGTTTTCCAAATAGACAGCGATCTGTTGGCTGCCATCGGCGAAAAGGGTGCCATCGTCACCCGCGTGAATGCCGCGGTGGACGGCGAGCTTATTCTGCCCAACGTAGGTTACGTGGAAAACCACGGCCTTCTGTCGGTCACGGCCGTAGGATCAGGTGTTTTGTACGGCGTGGAGGATACCTCCGCCATCACCCGCGTGGTCTTCCCCGATTCGGTGCGTCGCATCAACGAGCGGGCCTTCCGTGACGTATCCAACCTCCGCGAGGTGGTCTGGCCCGCCATGCTGGAGGCGATCCACTCCCAGGCCTTCCAAGGCACAGCGCTGACTTTGCTGACCTTCCCCGAGGGCCTCCGCTCCCTGGGCGATAACGCCTTCTTTGCGTGCCACGCGCTGACCTCCCTTGCCCTCCCCGCATCGCTGGAGAAATTGGGCAACGAGGCCTTTTCGGGATGCACGTCCTTGACTTCGTTGACCTTTGCCGGCGGCGGCTTCGCCATGGACGGCAATGTGTTTGCGGATTGTACCTCCCTGGAGACCGTGACCCTGCCCGAGGGGTTGGACGTGCTGGGCTCTGCCGCCTTTGCGAGATGCACGTCTCTGAAGAATGTGACCCTTCCCTCCACCCTGACGGATACGGGACGCTACGCCTTCTCGGACTGCACCGCTCTGGCCTCTATCCGCCTGCCTGACGGGATCGCGGTAGGGGACGGTTGCTTCCAGGGATGCGTCGCCATGACCTCCATCACCTTCCCGCCCAACACCGGTTACATCGGTAATTCCGCCTTTGCGAATACGGGACTCTGCGAGCTGATCGCCGAGGGGGATGTTCAAGGCTTCGATTCCGATGCCTTTGCCAACACTCAGTTGACCTCCGTGATCATTCCCGGATCCCTGCAAAGCGTCAACAGAGCCTTTGACGGGACTCCCCTGCGAGAGCTGGTGGTTCTCGGCAGCTGCGAAGACGGCGGTATCGGCTACAAGGCATTCCTCAATCACCCCACTCTGGAGCGGGTGATCCTGCCCGACGGCATAACGCTCATCGCGGGGTCGGCCTTTGAGGGCTGTAGCAAACTTACCGAGCTTCGCCTGCCTGACAGCGTTCAGTTCATCTATGAAAACGCCTTCAAGAACTGCTCCTCCCTCGCCGAGATCCATCTGCCCGCCTCTCTGGAGGTCATGCGGGAGTTCGCCTTTGAAAAATGCACCTCCCTGCGTACGATCGAGGTGCCCACTATGACCGCATCCAAGCAGGAATGGGAGCGAGGCGTGTTCAAGGGCTGCTCGGCGCTGGAAAGCATGACGGTTCCCGAGAACATCTCGGTTCTGGAGGACAGCGTGTTCGCGGGCTGTACCGCCATGACGTCCATTCAACTGCCGGCTTCTCTGACCCACATCGGCTACGACGCCCTGGCTCGTAGCGGCATTACGGCCATTGAGATCCCCAAAAAAGTGACCATGATCCGAAACGGCGCCTTCGAAGGCAGTGCCCTGCGGGAGATTTCCTTCCTGTGTCCCGGCTCGAAGCTGACCGTGGGCACAGCTGCCTTCGCCAAGTGCGACTTCCTGGAGACCGTCCGTCTTCCCGAGGGGCTGAATTATCTGGCTCCCTCCACCTTCGAGGACTGTACGGGGCTGAAGGAGATCACTCTCCCCGGCTCCATGAGTAGCCTGGATTGCTTCGCCTTCAGAGGCTGCACCGCCTTGGAGGTTCTGCATCTCCCCGCCGGTATTTCGAGCATCCACGAGACGGCATTTGAGAAGTGCCCCAATCTGCGGGAAGTGACCATGGACGGTACGGGTACCCGCTACGAGGTCCTCAACAACTGCATCGTCATGGACAAAAAATACAACACCATGTTCCTCTGCACCACCGAGGTGGTTCTGTCTGCCGACATGGGCCTCACCTCCATAGGCAAAGAGGCCTTCAGTGGCCGCGCCATCCGCTCCTTGGTGATTCCTGAAGGGGTGACCGTCATTGAAGACGGCGCCTTCCAGAACTGCACCGCCCTGGAATTCATCTCCCTCCCCTCTACCCTCACGACCATCGGGGATAGCGCGTTCGGAGGCTGTACGGCTCTGCAGAGCATTGAAATCCCCGCCTCGGTCAGTACCATCGGCCGAAACGCATTCTACAGCTGTACGTCCTTACAAAACATCATCCTCCCCACCGCCACTACGGTCATTGAGCGCGGCGCCTTCGCAGATTGCACCGCTCTCACCGAAATAACGATCCCCCAAGGTATTGTTAAGCTGGAGGCCTACGTCTTCTCTGGCTGTACCAATCTGCAAAAGATCTACCTGTCCTCCACCGTCAGCGTCTTTGAGGAGTATATCTTCAGCGACTGCAAGGCTCTCACCGAGGTGCATCTGGAGGGCAACGTCAAGAAGTGGGAGATCATCATGAATAATTCGATCCAGTCCAACACGAATTTCACCGTCTACTGCAAGAACGGCATGATCGCCCCCGATGGGACTGTGACCCTCTACGAGTAAACCACCCACAACAGCAAAACCGCACCCAACCCCAAACGGGGAAGGGTGCGGTCTATTTTTGTGCTACGGGGTTTATTCCTCTCGCTTTTTGCGGAAGAAGAGCGCGGCACAACCCATAACAGCCAAGGCCGACAGGCCAATGGCGGAGGCACAGCCCTTACCTGCGGGCTGGGTCTCGTCGGGCTCTTCGGTGATGGCGGGGACATTGGTGATAGGCTCCTCGACGGAGGAGTCTGCAGGTTTGGAGGGAACCTCGTCGGCGGGGGTGGTTTCGGGAGTGGGCTCGGTCACGGGCTCGGTGTCCGCAGGCTCGGTTTCGATGTCCTTGCCGACCAAGGCCAGCAGCTTCCTCGCAAAGTCCTTGGCCTGGGTCTGGGTCAGGAGGGGGTTCTCCAGAGCCGCTACGGTGTCGGTGTATTCTTTGGCGGTCTCGTCGCCGCCCTCGGCTTTGAATGTGTCGATGGCGTTTTGCAGAACGGTCTTGTCGCAGACGGGCTTGCCGTAGGCTTCAATCTCGCCCAGCTGGAGCAGGAAACCGTCGTTGCCGCCGCCACGGAGCTTGGTGCCGGTGACACGGACAAAGCGGGCGCTCACGGGGGTATCAAGGATGATCTCATACTTGGTGCCGCTTTCCTTGTCGGGCTCGCCCTTGACATCCTTCACGACGGTCCAGTTGAGGCCGTCCTCCGAGAGGGATACGGTAAAATCCTCGGGGAAGACACCGTTGTCTTCCAGGATGATCTTTTCCACAGCGAAGAGATCCCCGAAGTTTACACCCACGTACTCGGTGGCATTGGGGGAGCGGTTCAGACCCACGTTGGAGGTCCAGCCATTGCCGGTCTTGCCGTCGTTGACGTAGGTAATATCCCAGCCCCAGACCTGGTAGTGGGCGGGAGTGGTGGAGGAGTAGAAGGTCTTCTTGCCCTTGGCGATATTCTCGCCGTCCTTGTAGGTGATGACGGCACCGTCATCGTCCAGGAGGCTGAAGGTCTCGGGGGAAGGAACGCTTCCGTCGTCGCAGTAGATCTCGATCTCGTTGAGAGCCATGTAGCGTGCGCCCGAGGCGGTGCCCAGCAGGTCGATGCGGATGTAGCGGGCTTCCTGCTCGCCGATGTCCACCTTCATACCCTCGGTGGCTGTGATCTTGAGATCGGAGAGGGATTTCACCTCACGCCAGGTCTCGGCATCGTCGGATACCGAGATCTTCAGATCGGCGGGGAAGGCGTTGCCGTAATCGAAAATGGAGCCGGCGGGGTAGAGGTCGATGCGGTTGAACTTCAGGGTGCGACCCAGGTCGATGTCCACGTAGGAATCCTTGCGGTCGTTGGTTCTCCAGCCGTTGCCCTTGCCCTCGGAGAGGCGCTGGCCGTCCTGCAGGCAGGAAATGTACCAGCCGTCCGAGCCCACCGAGGTGGGGGCGGTGATCATAGCGTCCATGGCCAGATTGACGGTGGCCTCGGGCTGACCCTCGGGCGCCTTGTAGTAGTCGAAGCCCTCGGGGAGTGCGATGAAGATGGCATCGCCGGCGGCCAGAGTGAACTTGATCTTCTGTCCGTCCATGGTCATGGGGGAGAGGGAGCCGTCGGTGCGGCTGACCTCAAAGAGGGAGGTGATGGCCTTGTCAAAGGTCAGCTCGATCTCCTGCTTGGCCGAGAAGTTGTTGTTGACCACCATCAGATAGTTGCGGCCGGTCTCCTTGTGGCGCATCCAGGACAGAATAGCGGAGTCCTTTTTGTCAGCCTGTACGAAGAAATCAGCGGGAACCGAGGGCTGGCCGTAGGTGTCGGGACCGTTGAAGTACACGCCCAGAGCGTCGCACTTGACCAGCGTTGAGCCAATGGCCAGTATCTCGTGGTTGATGGTCTTGACGGTCTCGTAGTGGGCGTTGGGGGTGCCGTCGGCGGCGATGATACCGTCACGGAAGGGCTCGGAGCGATTCACGGGGGTGAACCAGGTGAAGAAGGAGAGCTGCTTGAAGCCAAAGGCCAGGGAGGCATACATCTCGTAGCGGATCTCGGTGTCGGTGGGACGGCGGAAGGCCACCTCCTGGCAGACAGTCTGGATGTAAAGACCCGTCTTGACGTCATTCTTCAGACCTACCTCGTAGCAGGAGCGGACGTTGTTGAAGAAGCCTGCCCGATCCATGGCGCCCGCCTGGAGCGGGAAGGGATAACGGTCGAACATTAGGTAGTCCAAGGGATACCCTGCTGCAGCAGTCAGTCTCGCCCAGTCGTTCATTTGCGCCTTGTAGATCTCCTCGGAGCCGTAAGCGCCGCTGGGAAGGAAGTTGAGGTGCATATAGGCGTGGGGAGCCGCCTTCTTCAGGTTGACGTAGGCGTTCAGGTAGGCGTTGGGGTTAAAGGGCTCGTCAAGGATGTAGAAGCCGTAGGCGCCGGGGACGTTCTTGTAGCGTGCCACAGCGGAGGCAATGGCGGAAGCGGATTTGTTGGCCAAACCGCCGCCGAAGTTGCCGTCGGAGACGGTCATGCCGATGCCGTACTTAGCGCAGAGCTCCAGCATCTTGGCCTGGTTCTCCACGGTGGCCAGGGTCTCCTCGCCTGCGCCCAGTACCCAGTTGACGCCGGCGTCGGCGATGAGCTTGTACTGCTCATCGGTGATGTAGGCGGGTGTGGGAGGCCAGAAGATGGAGATCATGATGTTGTCGTCAAAGGAATACTTCTTCTCCACCACCTCCACCGTGCAGGTGGCAGTCTGATTCAGGGCGGCGCAGGTCACCGTGACGGTGGTCTTGCCCAGCTTCTTTGGGGTGATGGTGCCGTCAGCAGCTACGGTGGCCACCGAGGTGTCGGAGCTCTTATAGGTGATGTCAAAGGTCTGGGAGGTACCCTTGAAAACCGGAGCGATCTTGTCGGTCTCGCCCACAAAGAGCTCCAGGGCGGTACGGTCAAGCGTCAGGACTGCCTCGGAGGCGCCAAATACCGCGATCTCACCCAACTGTGCCAGGGCGCCGTCGTGGCCTGTGGCGGGATTGCGCTCGATGATGTAGAGGCGGACGAACTTGGCCTGGGTTTTCGCAAAGGTATAGGTCTTGGGGGAGGACTGGTTGATGGAAACCCCTGCATCCTCAGCGACCTTGGTGAAGGTCTTGCCGTCGGTTGAGATCTGGATCTCATATTTGGCAGGGAACTGGCCGTTGGGGAACAGGGTCACGGCCGAGATCTCGGACTTGCTGACCAGCTCCAGGGTAACGGTCACGGGCTTGGTGTGATCCAGCTCGCGGTCATAGGGGTCGCAGGACCAACCGCCGTTGCCGATGATGCCGTCGGTGAGCAGAACCTTGGCCCAGCGCTCGGAAGGCATTTCGTAGCTGTTTTGGCCGCCTGCTTTCAGGTTGGTGCAGGCCGAGAGGGTGACGGCGGCGTCCTTGGACACCAGCGTCGTACCCGCAGGGGCGTAACGGCCGACGTCCTCCTCGGCGGCAGCGGCCGTCAGGATGGAGGCAAAGCCCACGGCGGTCACGGTGCTCAGTACCATCAGAACGGCCAGAGCCAGGGTGCCTGCCCGGCGGACGAAGCGTGCAAATGAAGATGTCATAGTCATATCCTCCTTATATATGGATAGGGGGTTGTGACCATTATACAACATTCTGTTCAATAAGTCAATAATTTTTATCCAAAACTTGTTGACATTTTCCGAAAACTGTGGTACTATGGTGCTGCGGAGCGCAGGACGCTCCGACTCAATATGCAAGCGAGGATTTGAATATGGCAGATATGATCTTCGATAAGGCCGCCAGGCTCTGGCGTGCCGGTCAAGTAGACTTTGGTGCGGGCAGCATCAGCGTCCGCATCCGCTTTGCTCACTCGGCAAACACCTCCCTGGGTACCATCATGGCCGACGGCAAGGCTATCGGCGTCATCGCCTTCTCCAGCTACGACAGCGAGGATACCGAGGCGCGGTGCGAGATCGATAAGACCGCCGGTGTCCACGACGTCACCGTATCGGTCAAGGGTCGGGCGACCCTGCTCTCTCTTGAGGTCTCGGAGGAGCCGGTCTATGCGGGCATGACCTACGAGCCCGTCCCTGAAAAGGCCATTATGGATATGGGCTACGACGGCTGGGAGGCCACGGATATGCTGGGGCGCAAGGTGGCCTCGGTGGAGGACGTGAGCGCCAAGAAGAAGGAAAAGCAGGTGGGTATCTTCTACTGGACCTGGCACGAGGGGCACGCCAATCTGCGTCCCGTGGACGTGGTAGACGTGCTGTCCAAGTACCCCGCCGCCGAGTACCGCAAGGATCATCCCGCCTGGGGCGAGGGTCCCTTCCAGCCCTACTGGCATGAGCCCTTCTACGGCTTCTACCGCGATTCCGACCCCTATATCATCCGTCACCACGCCGCCCTGCTCTCGGCGGCAGGTGTAGACTTTTTGCTCTTTGACTGCACCAACGGCGCCCTGGTCTGGCGCTCGGCCTACGAGCCCCTCTTCAAGGGCTTGCAGGAGGCTCGCCGCGACGGCATCAAGGTGCCCAAGGTAGCCTTCATGCTCAACTTCGGCCCCATGGAGACCACCGAGTGGATGCTCCGCGCCCTGTACCAGAACATCTACAAGCCCGGTCTGTACTCCGACCTCTGGTATATGCTGGACGGCAAGCCCATGATCATGGGTTACCCCGACGCCCTCCCCGCCGAGGGTGCTTGTGAGACCGATACCCGTATTCTGAACGAGATCCGGGAGTTCTTTACCTTCCGTCCCGGTCAGCCCGGCTACGGCTGTGGTCCCCAGACCAACAGCCAGTGGGGCTGGTTGGAGGTCTATCCCCAGCACAAGTACGTCACCCGTCCCGACGGTAGCTGTGAGATGGTCACAGTCGGCGTGGGTCAGAATGCCAACAAGGATCGCATCTGCACCCACTTCAACGACGTGAAGACCTTCGGCAGAAGCTACACCGGCAAGTACGGCCACGCCCTCCTCACCCCCGACTCCTACAAGCAGGGCTACAACGTCCAGGAGCAGTGGGAACGTGCCCTCGATCTGGACCCCGATATCGTCTTCGTCACGGGCTGGAACGAGTGGATCATGGGTATGTGGCATGAGCCCTGGCTGAGTGACAACGACTCCACCCAGCTGGCCATGGTGGATCAGTACGACCGCGAGCACAGCCGCGACATCGAGATGGACAAGGACGGCTATCTGGACACCTACTACCTCCAGCTTGCCCACAACATCCGCCGCTTCAAGGGCGCGTCTCCCCGTCAGGCGACCTCCCCCGCGGGTATCGTGGATCTCAAGTCGGGTAGTAAGGCCTGGAGCGCTGTGACCCCCGTCTACCGCAACCCCAAGGGCACCACCATCCACCGTGATTGGGACGGCTTCGGTGACTACCACTACGTCAACACATCCGGCCGCAACGACATCGTGGAGGCCAGAGTCTCCCGCGACGCCGAGAATATCTATTTCCGTGTCAAGTGCGCCGATACCATTACCCCCCGCGAGGGCGACGGCTGGATGACCCTGTTCATCGACGCAGACCGCTCCAAGGCTACCGGTTGGGAGGGCTACGATTTCGTCATCAACCGCGTAGCAGGGAAAAAGAATCAAGCCTCGGTGGAGAAGTACGTCCGCACCCTGGAGGAGGGAAGCTTCACCTGGGAGACCGTCGGCACCGCCACCTACCGCGTATCGGGCGACACCCTGACTATTGCCGTTCCCCGCACGCTGGTGGGCATGGAGGGCAAGCTGAACTTCGAGTTCAAGTGGAGCGATAATATGCAGGAGCCCACGGTCATGGACTTCTATGCCAACGGCGACACCGCACCGATTGGGCGGTTCAATTATCTGTATATGGAGTAATGCGTATGAGAAATAGCTTGCGTCGCTTGGCTCTGTGCCTGTTGTCGTGCATACTGCTTCTGAGCATGGTTTCCTGCTCGGGGCTTTTTCCCAGCGAAATCCATGATTCCGGTCTGGATGCCTTCAGCACAGACGCATCCGAGCGAGGGCTCACGGCGTACTTGCTTCCGACTGACGGTTTTATTGAAAAATATGCGTATGTAGACGGTGACTACCATTATTTTGATAATCTCTATGTAAACGAGCAAGCGCTGGAAACCGCTTTCGCATATTTGGAATACGAAGCGGCTACCTACGAGGAAGCAAAGCAGTTTTGTCTGGACAACATGAGCCTTTCTGCCGAGAACACGAAAGAATACAATGGGTATGTCTTTGCTGAAAACTTGGCACTTACCGAAAAAAACCGCTCGGAAGACGGAAAGGATCTGCGTTATCCCCGCTATTTTATCATGTTCGGTTATAACGATGCCTTGAATCGCCTGGTGTTCATCAGCCTATTCTGCGGTGATGAACACGCGGAAAAGGCGGCTGCAGCCGACACGGATTTCGAGGCGTTCCTGCAAGAGTTTTACGGCGAATACTACGATTTCGACACGTCCGCATGATAAGCAACAACCCCACCCTGCTTCGACAGAGCGGGGTTTGAATACTTGTCACATGATTGTCACTTGCTTTTCTGCCTGTTGTATGGTAAAATGATAGCGGAGGTGATCTCAATGGAATTCAAAGATAAACTCAAAGAACTCAGAACAAACGCCAATCTCAAGCAGGAGGATGTGGCGAACCGACTTTTCGTTTCGCGCACCCTTGTGTCCAAATGGGAGTCGGGCGACCGTTACCCCAGCGACGAGAATCTGGAACGCATTGCCGCACTGTTCCAAATATCCGGGGATGAGTTTACCGGCACAAAAGGGGAGGAGAACAAACTGAAAAAGGGTGCTGTGGCTGTTGCCGGCTTCAAAGCGTTCCTTATCCGTAACCGCACCGCGATCTTTGCATGGGTAAAGGTAATTCTTTCGGTCGGTTTGATTCCCCTGTGGTTTGTGGAATTCTTTATGGGGTGTCGTGAATCCGGTGGGATGGCGGCTGTTTTTCCGTTCAGTATGTACGACTATGCGCGGAAGTCGGATTGCTTGGTTCTGTCATATGCTTCCATAGGCCTTCTGGCCGCCTCGGCTGTTCTGGCGCTGTACAGTCTCCTGCGCCGTGACCGTGAAGAGATCCGCAAAATAAGCCACGTAATTTTGGGTGTTGCGGTCGGATCCTTTTTGCTCTTTCTGTTGTTGGCCTCCATGGCAAGCCACGGGACCGCCCTCTTTTGACAGAACGCCCCCGCTCTGCTCAAAGCAGGGCGG
Organism: Eubacteriales bacterium; assembly: GCA_045602325.1. Lineage (GTDB taxonomy): Bacteria > Bacillota > Clostridia > Oscillospirales > CAG-272 > CAMEON01. The sequence goes on from JAZSBH010000053.1 coordinate 20,761, forward strand.
GGATTCTTTTTATAGACCTATTTGAACAGAAAATTGACAGCCAGGATCACCGCACCCAAGGTGGCCAGAATGATACCCGTCACCCGATTCAGTACCTTGGGAGACGCCTTGTTAGCAAAGACTGCGGCGATCCGCGCCCAGATAAGGGTGAAGATCACGCAGAAGACCAGCACCCATAGGTCGGGGGCACCCCCAAAGGCGAAGTGGCTGACCGCCCCTGTCAGGGCGGTGAAGGTCATGATGAAGACACTGGTTCCCACGGCGGTCTTGAGCTCGTAGCCCAGCACCGAGGTCAGCACCAGGAGCATCATCATGCCGCCTCCCGCGCCGACAAATCCGCAGATGAATCCGATCAGAGTGCCGCAGATCACCGATTGCCAAAACCGTTTCTTGGGGGAGACACCCTCCATGGCCTCCTTGGTGGTCATGACGGGCTTAACAATGAACTTGATGCCCAACATAAGGGTCATCACCATGGAAAAGCTACCCATGGTGGTATTGGGCACCAGACTGCTCACAAAGCTGCCTACGGCGGTAAATACCAGCACCGATGCCAGCATGACTAAGCCGTTTTTGATGTCCAGATTCTTTTTCTTCCCGTAGGTGTAGGCGCTGACCGCCGAGGCCAGCACGTCGGACGCCAGGGCAATGCCCACCGCCTCGTAGGCGGGCATACCCAAAAAGGTGATCAGCATGGGGCTGATGACAGCCGCCGCACTCATACCCGCAAAGCCTGTACCCAGTCCTGCCCCCGCACCCGCAACAAAGCAGACCAGGAGCTTGATCCATATATCCATAGAGAAACCTCCGTTTTTACCGTGTCCCTCGGATTATACCACGGAATTGTTACGCGGTTATAAAGATTGGAGTCAATGGAGCGTTTTTGGTAAAAAATTCACCGAAAAATCAGGAAGAATTTGCGCGAGGGGCCTATTGGTTCATAAATTCGTTACAATAATATGGTATACTATAAGATGACTTATTGTGGCCGCGGCATCTGCGGGCGCTGAATTGATAAAAACCGCCTTCTCGAGGGAAGGCACAGAAAGGATCAACCATCCATGATTAAGATCGAACATCTGGTCAAGAACTACGGCTCCAATTGCGCGGTGGACGACATCAGCCTGGAGATCGGGGAGGGCGAGATCGTCGGCTTCCTCGGCCCCAACGGTGCGGGCAAGTCCACCACTATGAACATCCTGACGGGCTGCCTCTCCAGTACCGCGGGACGGGTCAGCGTGGCGGGCATTGACGTGCTGGGCGACCCCCTGAACGCCAAGCGTCAGATCGGCTATCTGCCTGAGCAGCCTCCCCTGTACTTGGACATGACCGTGGACGAGTACCTGAACTTTAACTATGACCTCAAGGGCTGCAGACTCAACCGCGAGGCTCACATCGGCGAGGTCTGCGAAGTGGTGCGCATCGGGGACGTCCGCAAGCGGGTCATCAAGAACCTCTCCAAGGGCTACCGCCAGCGCGTGGGTATTGCCGGTGCCCTCGTCGGCTCCCCCAAGGTCATCATCTTCGACGAGCCCACCGTGGGTCTGGATCCCAAACAGATCATTGAGATCCGCAACCTCATCCGCTCTCTGGGCAAGGATCACACCGTCATTCTGTCCACCCACATCTTGCAGGAGGTGCAGGCAGTCTGCGACCGTATCGTCATCATCAACAAGGGGCGCATCGTGGCCGACGAGAAGACCGAGAACATTACCCGGGTCATCGAGAACAACCGCCGCTTCAACGCCAAGATCTGCGGCCCCCAGGAGCAGGTTCTGTCTGCCCTGCGTAACCTGCAGGGAATCGCCTATTGCGAGGCTTTGGCCGAGCGGGACGGAGATGCCACCACCTACATGATCGAGTCTGCTCCCGGTGTGGATATCCGCAAAAAACTGTTCTTTACCCTGGCCGAACGTGGCTGGGCGCTGATCGGCCTGGAGGCGTTGGGTTTGTCCCTGGAGGATATCTTCATCACCGTCGTCAACAAGTCGGAAGAGGACGATACCCCCACCCGCTATACCCGCCGCGCCAAGACCAAGCAGAGAAGTGCTTTGGAATCCCAAGTGGCCGCCGGTCTCGTGGCCGACGCCGACAAGCGCCGCGAGAAGCAATCCTCCATCGGAGCCGAGGACAACGAGTAATCTCGATTCCGAAAAAATACACGAAAAAAGGAAACTGTTATGTTTGCTATTTACAAAAAGGAGCTTCGTTCCTTCTTCATCAACCCCATCGGGTATGTCTACACGGGAGCGTTTCTGGGTCTGGCGGCGCTGATCTGCTGCTACACCACCATCATGTCCTCCAGTTACGACACCTCCATGTACTTCACGGTTATGATGTTTGCCATGGCCGTGCTGATCCCCCTGCTCACCATGCGCCTCTTTGCCGAGGAGCGAAAGCTTCGTACCGAGCAACTCCTTCTGACCGCCCCCGTTACCATTACGGGCATGGTCATGGGTAAGTTCCTAGCGGCGCTGACCGTCTTTGGCGGCTCTCTGCTGGTTTCCTGCATCAACTTCATTCCGATCTACGCCACCGCCGCCGCCGAGCGGGATAACCAGTCCTTCGAATACTACCACATCGGCCCCGTGACGGGTGAGCTGATCGGTAACCTCGTCGGTCTGCTCCTCATTGGTGCGGCCTTCATCGCTCTGGGCACGTTTATTTCTGCCCTCACGGAAAACCAACTGGCCGCGGCAGTCATCACCATCTCGGTGATCGTTCTCATGCTGGGTCTGGGTCTGCTCAACAACTTTATTGACGTCTACTGGATCCGCACCGTCCTTTCCTGGATCTCCATCTACTCCCGCTTCGGGAACTTCCAGAACGGACTCTTTGACTTCGCCGCTATCCTCTACTACGCATCCATCTGCTTTATCTTCGTGTTCCTCACCGTCCGCGTCTACGAGAAGCGGAGATGGAACTGATCGAGGAACATACAAGAGAAAGGATCTCATAACATGGCACATACAGCCTCCAAAAAAGCCCTCCGACACGGTGGCGTGACGGTGGCGCTGACGGTGCTCGTGGTGGTCATCATCATTCTGCTCAACGCATCGGTCACGACTCTGGCCATGCGCTACGGCTGGTACGTGAATATGAACCCCACCCTGCTTTACCCTGTCACCGACACCTGCTACGACTACCTGGATACCTACGTCATTCCTGACGCCAAGGAGGACATCCGCATCATCTTCTGCGACGACGAGGAGAACATCCGCGAGGATGCCACCCTTGCCTTCGTTCTGAATACCGCCGAGGAGCTGGCAGCACGGTACCCCGATACCGTCACGGTTGAGTACCTCAACGTCTGGGAAAACCCCAAGATCGCCCGTGAGTACGGCGTGAAGGCATCCACCTCGGTGGTGGTGGCCTCCGGAGACGCCCACCGAGTCTGCACCCTGCGGGACTTCTTCCTGTTCCCCGCCGCAGATAACGAGACCCCCGTGGCCTACACCGGTGAGAAGCGGTTCGCCGTCGCCATGAAGGCGGTGGTCTCTCCCGACGCTCCTGTGGCCTACTTTACCCTCAACCACGGCGAGTCCATGGAGGACTACGCCCTTATGTACGCCGTCACCGACGCGGGCTACATGATCAACTATCTGGACGCCCTGAATTTCGACATCCCCGAGGACTGCGGGCTCCTGGTCTCCTACAACCCCGCCCGCGACTTTACCGCCGTGGACGGTGTGTCGGGCATTTCCGAGATCGACAAGCTGGACGCCTACCTCAAGGAGGGCGGCAGATTCATGTGCTTTGTCTCGGCCGATACCTTTGCCGCAGGCGGCTTCGCCCATATCGAAGGCTATCTTGCAGATTGGGGTGTGACCTTTGAGCACAGCACGGGCGCCGAGGGCGTTGAGGAATGCTTTGCCATCCGCGACACCGCCCACTCTCTGACTACCGACGGTTATACCATCGTGGGTCAAGTTCCCACCGTGGGACGGGGCGGAGAGATCATGGCCGATCTGGACGGCACCCTTCGTATCTCCAACGCTACCGCCATCACCGTCGCCGAGGACTTTGCCGCATCGGGCGGAAGCTACGTCAGCGGCAGCCGTACCCTCACCCCCCTGCTCCGCTCCCATGCGGGTGCCGAGGCTTGGGCGGGCGGCCGTCCTGTGGACCGCACCGCCGAGGGCTACAACCTGGTGACGCTTACCCAGGATTCTGCCACGGGCGCGTCTGTGCTGGTCTGCTCCTCCACCGAGTTTGCCACAGAATCCACCCTACAGTCGGGCGTTTACGACAACGGCCCCTTCCTGCTCACCGCCATGGAGGCCATGGGCAAGGAGGAGATCCCCATTGATCTCAAATCCCAGCCCTTCTCGGACGATACCATCCACATTCTCACCACCGCACAGGCCCGTAATATCACCATTGCCCTGGTAGCCGGTCCCGTATTGGCGGTGCTGGCCGTTGGGCTGATCGTACTCATCAGGAGGAAATTCGCATGAACAACCAATCGAATATGCCTCGCCGCGGTCTCCACCGTTTCGTGGGTTCCGCCACTACGATCGCCGTGATCGCTGCGGTACTGGTGATCAACGTCCTGTTCTCCTTTATCGCTGACCGCCTTATGTGGCAGGTGGACGAGACGGTTACCAAGTATACCACCGCGGAAGGCGTGTCCATGTACACTGCCACAGATGAGTTTCTGGGCGTCGTCCGTGATTACGCCATCCCCATGGTGGAGGAAATGAACGCCCAGCGAGTGAGTAACGGCGAGGAGCCCATCACCATCAACGTTAAGTTTTGCACCGAGCGTGATAAGGTCTACGAAGCCGACAAGCTTCGTATGATCCAGTATACCGCCCTGGCTCTGCAAAAGGAGTTCCCCGACGCCATCAAGGTGGAGTACCTCAACATCGAGCAGAACCCCTCCCAGGTGCAGAAATATAAGGCAACTTCTTCCTCCAATATCTACTCCCACCAGATCATCTTTGAGTTCGGTACCGAGTACCGCGTCTGCTCCTACGACTACTTTTTCCTCAAAAACGATTCTTCGGCCTCGGAGCATTGGGCGTACAACGGTGAGCAGAAAATGGCTTCTCTGCTCCTGGCGCTGACCCGCGCCGAGTCTCCCATTGCAGGCTTTATTACCAACCACGGCGAACAACTGGAGAACTGTCAGTCCTTCCGCAATCTGGTGGAACGGGCAGGCTTTGACGTGGTGGACATTGATCTTTCCAAGGACGAGATCCCTGCCGATTGCCGCCTGCTCATCTGCTATGACCCCCAGACCGACTTCATCGGCCTTGGTAATGCGTCCTACGTGGATGGCGACGAGAGCGAGATCGACAAGCTGGATGCCTTCCTGGATAAGGCCTACTCCTTCATGCTCTTCGTGGATAAGGATACCCCCGAGCTCCCCGTTCTGGAGGAGTATATGGAGGAATGGGGTGTGACAGTGGCCCGTGCCGAGAACGCCGAGGGAGATCTGGACAACCTGACCATCCGGGATCAGTCCATGAAGCTGGATAAAGATGGCTACATTCCCATGGCCGAGTATGTCACCACCGGCGGCGGTTCTTCCATCACCGAGGATATGCGTAACGTTTCCTACCCCGCCAAGGTGGTCTTCCCCAACGCCACGGCCATCGTGATGTCCGAGTCTTACCGCAAAACCCACGTGATTCCCGATGACACCAACGGCGTCACCGAGGCCTACACCTATGGTTCCTACTACCGCAACGGCGTAAGCCGCTACTTCCACGACGTCTTCAAAACGGGACCCTCTGCCGCTGTGGAGGCCTTTGGCAAGCAGTATCAGGTGGCCACCCAGCAGGAGCGGTTCAATTTCATGACCATTTCCATTGAATCCCGTACCATTATGGAGACCAATTACCTGTCCACCCAGGAGCCCTCCTACGTGGCTGTGTTCGGTTCTACCGAGTTTGCCTCGGATACCATCCTGGATTCGGCTGCCTACGGCAACGCCGACGCCCTCACCGCTACCCTTCGCCACATGGGCCGCGAGGTCATGCCCGCCGATCTGGAATTCAAGGCCTTTAAGGTCTATACGGTGGACACCGACGCCTACGTGCCCGATGCAGGCAAGGTCATTGGCGCCACTGTGTGCTTGACTCTCCTGCCCATTGCCATCTGTGTGATTGCGGGTGTTTGCGTGAACGTCAAGAGAAAGTACCGGTAAGATAAAGGAGATTCTATGCAGGAAATACAACTGATATTTAATCCGGGCAAGGGAACCGTGCCTCTTACGCGGATCACCGCCATCATCGGTGACCGCGTGGGCGCCATGCCCAAGCCCACCCGCAAGGGCTACGTCTTTTCCGGTTGGTATATGACCGGGATCGGTGACCCGGATGCGGCCGACGCGCGCCGCATCACCGCAGAGACGGTGCTGGATGAATCCCTCTTGGGGGGGGATCCCGCCAATATCGTACTCTACGCAGGCTGGAAGAAGCCCGCGGCTGCCTCGGTTTCCAAGAAGAAGAGTTCTCTTGCTACCCAGAAGCGCGCCATCGCGGTGCTCATCGTGCTGGCCATCGTCCTTGCTGCCGCTCTGGGCGCGGTGTCTGTCATCGTGGATATCTACGAGTACGAGGACTTCGACGGCGAGGAATACACCATCAAGAAAAAGAAGGGCGCATACGGCCTGTACCGGGACGGTGTGATCTGTGATATCAATAAGGACGGCTACTATCTGACCGATCTGGGCACCCAGTTGGACGTGGATCCCGAGACCGGCGAGTACGAGATCTACGCCGTGGTGGATACCGAGGGCACCGAGGTGGTAGGTGTACAGCAGCGTGTGCTGATGTTCAAGCAGCTTACCTACGACCAGTCCTCCACCACCGACAGCTCCCGGGTCATCAAGAGCATTGAGGTCCACAATCGGGAGGGCGACTTTACTGTCAACCGCGGCGACGGCAACCGCTTTGAGGTGAAGGATCATCCCACCGCCATTCTGGTGGATGAGCTCTTTGCCCAGCTTTCCAACGCCTGTGGCTATACCATCTCCATGCAGAGACTGGAGAACCCCGTCCGTCTGCCCGACGGCTCTATTGACTATTCCGAGTACGGTCTTGCGCCTGAAAAGCGGATAGAGAAGGACGAGGAAGGGAAGGATAAGCTGGACGGCGACGGAAACCCCGTGACCTACGACTACACCCCCACCTGGTACACCGTGACCACCATGACAAACGAGTCCTACACCGTCACGTTGGGTGACGCTACGGTATCGGAGGCTGGCTACTACGCTCGGTATGAGGACAGAGATACGGTTTACATCCTCTCCTCCGTGAATATTGACGCGGCGGTTATGCAGCCCATCGAGGCGCTGATCAATCCCATGATGGTTTACCCCATGTCCCTGAACACCTACTTCCAGGTGTCCAACTTCACCTATCACACCGACATCAACCACGCTGCCATCTATGGTGACATGGTGTTTGAGATGGTTGGCTTGGATCTGAGTACGGTCAAGCCGGATGAAAACGGTGAATATTCCGACGACATCAAGGAACAGATCGACAAGGCATCCCAGATGATCGAGGATATGGACGAAAAAGCGTTCGCGGAGATGTACGACCGTCTCTTTGAAAAGCATTCCCGGCTGGTGACCGCTTTCTCCTTCATCGATATGGACGAACGAACCGATACCCTGTATTCCTCTCTGCCTTACCAGATGTCCTCCGATTATATGGCGGGTTACCTGCCCAACTCGGACAACATCGGTAACGTCCTCCAGACCCTGTACAGCATGACCTTTGACGGTGTGGCCGTGCTGGGACCCACGGACGAAGAGCTGGACGAGTACGGACTTTCTACCCCCGCCCATGAATTTTCCTTTGTTTACAAGGATGCCGAGGGGCAGGAGTGGAACAACCATTTCGTAGTCAGTGAAAAGACCGAGGACGGTATGTACTACGGCTACTCTGAGATCTACGACATGATCGTCCGCATTCCCGAAAGTCAGGCAACCTATCTGGAGTGGGAGGAGATCGACTGGTACGAGCGGGAGTACTTCATGTTCAACATCGCCCACGTCCAGGAGATCAAGCTGGAGGGCGCGGGGATCGCTTCGCCTATTATCTTCACTCTGGATAACACCAAGACCGACCAGTCGGGCGGCATGGCCTCTGACAAGCTGGAGGTTTACGCCAACGGCAAGCTGATGGATTACACCCTGACTGTGACCAAGCCCTCGGGCTCTACGACCACCGAGACCGCTACCTACAATTTCAAGCGTTTCTTCCAGGCACTTCTGACCGCCTCCATGGAGGGCAACGCCGAGCTGACCGAGGAGGAGATGGCGGATTTCCGCGATACCCCGGACAGCGATTGCTACCTGAAGATCACCATTCATGCCGATGACGGCAAGGGGGAGACCGCTGATCTGGTCTACCGCTTCTACCGCTACACCGAGCGCAAGGCCTACTTCACCGTGGAGGTGCTGGACGGTGTGGTGGATTCCAACACGCCCCAGAACGGACAAGGCGTTTTCTACGTTCTCCGCTCCTTCTGCGACAAGCTGGTGGCCGATGCCTACCGCTTCATGGAAGGCACCGAGATCGTGGTGGATTCCAAGAACTAAGGAACGGGGAGGCTTTGCTAAGGGGGCTTTGCCCCCTGGATCCCCACCAAAGGGACTTTTTGAAAAAAGTCCCTTTGGAAACCTCAAAAACTTGAACAAGAATTTCATTCTTGTGTCAAATCTTTTTGCTTTGACGAAAGGATCATACGATTATGGCTAAACTTCAAATTCGCAAGGTAGGTGACGAGGCGCTGCGCAAGGTGTGCCGCCCCGTGGATGCCATTACCCCCCGCGTGCTGACCCTGCTGGACGACATGCTGGAGACCATGCGCGCCGCAAATGGCGTGGGACTGGCCGCGCCCCAGGTGGGCATTCTCCGCCGCATCGTGGTCATCGAGGTAGAACCCGGCGAGGTCTACGAGCTCATCAACCCTAAGATCATCGCCTACTCGGGCGAGCAGGACGGCCAGGAGGGCTGTCTCTCGGTGCCCGGTCAGTGGGGCATGGTCAAGCGCCCCATGAACGTCACCGTCCGCGCCCTCAACCGCAAGGGTGAGACTGTGGAGATCACCGGTCACGAGCTCCTTGCCCGCTGCTTCTGCCACGAGCTGGACCACCTGGACGGCACCCTCTACATCGACAAGGCTTACTCCATGAACGATGAGGACGAGGAGTAAGGGATAACGGGAGAGCGGGGAACGACGGGGGAAAACTTCTTTCAAGAAGTTTTCCCCCGAACCCCCTTTCAAGAACTTTCAAATAGGGATATAGGATGGAAAAATATATGCTTATTTGAAAGTTTTTGAAAAAAGTTTTTCGTGCGGGGTATGGGGCAGAGCCCTATGATCCAGCCCCGAGAAAGGAGACAACTATGCGCGTCGTATTCATGGGCACACCCGATTTTGCCCTGATTTCTTTGAAGGCTCTGGTGGAATCCGGGGAGGATGTAGTGGCTGTGGTCACCCAGCCCGACAAGCCCCGCGGGAGAGGTTACGTGCTGACTCCGCCCCCTGTGAAGGTCTATGCCATGGAGCAGAATATTCCTGTCTATCAGCCCCAGACTCTGAAAAACGGTGCATTTGACGAGACTCTGGCTCAACTGGATCCCCAGCTCATCGTGGTGGTTGCGTACGGTAAGCTTTTGCCAAAGTCGGTGCTGGACTACCCCAAGCACGGCTGTATCAACGTCCACGGCTCCCTTCTGCCTGCCCTGCGAGGCGCGGCACCCATGCAGAGAGCCATCATGGAGGGTCATCCCGTCACGGGCATCACCACCATGTACATGGCCGAGGGAATGGACACGGGGGATATGCTCCTGAAATCCGAGATGGCCATCGAGGAGGACGATAACTTCGAGACCGTCCACGACAAGCTGGCAGAGTGCGGTGCCGAGACCCTGCTCCGCACCATCGAAGCCTTGAAGGCGGGCACCTTGACTGCCACTCCCCAGGATCATACCCTGGCTACCCATGCTGCCAAGATCGAGAAGGCGGATTGCCTGATTGATTTTACCGTTGATGCTCACACGGTACACAACCGCATCCGCGGCCTGTCCCCCATGCCCTTGGCGTTTACCCACACCCCCGACGGCAAACTCTTGAAGGTGCCCGCCGCCAAGCGGGGTCGATCTCCCGAGGTGGGCTCACTCGCCGCCCCCGGCACGGTGCTGTCTCTGGATAACGGCATCGAGGTCGCTTGCGGCACAGGCTCGGTGATCTTCACCGCCGTCACTCCCGAGGGCAAGGGGCGCATGAACGCCGCCGACTATGTGCGGGGACGGAAGGTGAGCGTGGGGGATGTGCTGGGCTGATCCTCTTCGTATTTCTGAATTTTTCAGCTTTACATTGAATCAACAAATCCGTGGTATAATACCACAAACGAAACCTTCTTTGAAAGGAGCAAACTATGTTTTTCGGTTTATTCTGGGGCGACTGGACCATCCTCGTCCTGATCCCTGCCATGATCTTCGCCATTTACGCCCAAATCAAGGTGAAATCCACCTTTGAAAAATATGCCAAGGTCCACAATCGCCGCGGGCTCACGGGGGCGGACGCCGCCCGTCGGGTGCTGGACGCCGCGGGGCTGTACAACGTTCGCATCGAGCGAGTCCACGGCCACCTGACCGATCACTACGACCCTCGGGAGAACGTCATCCGTCTGTCGGATGCCACCTATGCCTCCACCGGCATTGCCGCCGTGGGGGTAGCCGCCCACGAGGCGGGACACGCGGTTCAGCATGCCGTGGGTTACGTGCCCATCAAGGTTCGCGCGGCCATCATTCCCATGACCCGTTTCGGGTCTATGCTCGCTATGCCCCTGTTCATCATCGGTATGCTCTTCGCCGGCGGCGCTTACGCCGGCGGTGGGATCGGAGAGATCCTGATGCTGACGGGCATCCTGTTCTTCTCCTTCTCCACCCTGTTCCAGCTGGTGACCCTGCCCACCGAGTTCAATGCCTCCTCCCGCGCCATAAAGGCTTTAGAGGACGGAGGGCTTCTCGCCGATGACGAGCTTCCCGCTGCCAAGGCCACCCTCTCTGCCGCCGCCATGACCTACGTTGCCGCCTTGGCGTCCTCGCTGGCGTCTCTGTTGCGCTTGATTCTGATCTTCAATCGGAGACGGTAAAATCCATCATGAAACGTAATGCCAAGCCCCTTGCGAACAAAGGGACTTGGCGTTTTTTTGCGCAAACCGTGAAAAAATCTCACTCAACGTGTTCTTGCGTTTTCTTTTCGGATATGCTATAATGGAATCACCGGGGAAACAGCTGGCCCGGTTTCGCAAAACTCTGCGCAGAGGTTCATGATCGATCATACGAAAGGAAGTATGCTATGAAACTGAATATTGGAAATATCATCCGCGACCGCCGCCGTACCATGGATCTGACCCAGGAGCAGTTGGCTGAGCGGCTGGGGGTGACCTGCCAGTCGGTCAGCCGATGGGAGAACGGGCAGACCTACCCCGACATTGAGTTTCTCCCTGTGCTGGCGGATCTTTTCGGGATCAGCCTGGACGAACTGATGGGGCACACAAAATCCGCCAGAGAACAGCGACTGTCCCGTTTGTGGGACGAGGGGGAAGCCATTACCGATCCTGAGGCGAAATTTGACCATTTGGCTCGGATGAGGGAGGAATTTCCTGAGCAGTGGAGTATCGCTCACCGCATGTTGGAGCTCATCGCCAATCAAGGTATTCGCAAGGAGCATCTTCAGTCTCTTGCCATGGAGTTGTTGGAGAATTGCCCCAATGAGACGATTCGCTGGGATGTGACAAAGATCTTTCTGCATAACGCCGAGGAAGAGGCGATCACCTCCGAATTTCTGGCACGCTTTACCCAGCGCTTCGATCGGAATACGCTTTTGGAGACACGCTATTTGAAGCGAGAGGATTGGCCACGCTACCATGAGCTTCGTCGGCGGAATCTGATTCATCAGTTATTCAAGATCGTGGACGAACAGCTATGCGGGTGTGCGCCCGCTTCGGCTGACCATATTGTATGGGCACAAAAGACAGCCATGGAGATCATCCATCTGCTGACAGGCTATCGTGCAGAGCCATCGGCGGGGCTGATCGGCCTTGTGGATACTCAGCCGGATCTGTGGTTTGCCATCAAGTATTGGATCGGTCTCCGTTTATCCTGCGGATTAGCCGCATTAGGGCAAGCTGAGGAGGCACTTGCCGTTCTGGAGCACACCGTGACCGCTATCGAGACGGTTCTTCGCTTGCCCGAGGGCGCTGTGCTTTCCTACCGCACCCGTGCCTTGGAGCACACAGACTCCGTAATTGTGTCCCGCTATATGAAAGGCCCGTGGTGTTGCGTAGAGATTCAACCCGTGGATGAGGATCTCACGCTTACAGCGGCGGAGCTGGCGCATCTACATCAAACAGCGGAGGGCTTCTTGTGGTATCGTCCTTCCGAAAAGAACAAGGGCAACCGCATTTGGTACGTGGATCTCTATCTGCTGGATGCAGATAAGGGCTGGGAGTGGTTCGATCCCATCCGGAAGCACCCGCGGTTCGAAGCCTGTGTGGCGAGGATGCGGGCATTACAGAACTCCGCTACACCATAAGCGAATACACAAAACCCGCCAAGCCCTATCTTTACGACAGGGCTTGGCGGTTTGCTCATTTGTCCCACGGCGTTTTCGCCGGGGGCTTTGTGGAGGTGCGATTTCAGGAAATATATGGCATATCTCTTTTCAGAGGAGATATCGGATCGGGCGGCCTACTTCTTGAAGAGAGCCTTCAGTCCGCGGGGGTGATCCTCCTCGTGGGTGGCGCCCAGGAAGGTGTAGCCGCTTTGGGTGACGGCGGCTTCAATGGCGCTGTCGGGAATGTCCTGCTCGGTGAGAATGACGGTCTCCTTCTTCTTGTGGTTGGAGGTTACCTTTCTTACGGGAAGAGCTTTGCGGACGGCGTCGTTGACGTGGGCTTCGCACATACCGCACATCATGCCGTCGACTTTCACGGTAATGCGGATCATGGACTCACCTCCTCGGCGGGGGTGGCGGTCTTGGACTGCTCCTCGGCGGCTTCAGCGGGTTTGACTGTATTGGGGTGACAGTGACCCGCCATGGCGCATCCCGCACAGCCTCCGCAACAGGAGGATTTCCCCTTTTTCCTGTCGCGGACAAGGCTCCGGATCAGCAGAGCGAAAAAGGCGATGAGAACAGCGCAAATGAGAATGGTTCCGATATGTTGTGTCAGCCATGCAGACATAGGGATTTCCTCCTTTCGGGAAATATCGTGTGTTTGATGATTTACTTGATCTTGACGGTCTGGGTCAGCTTACCCGACTCCTTGTAGGGGCGGAAGAGCTGGACCAGCATACCGATGGCCAGCGCGGCGGCGATGATCAGCCACAGGATATTGAGGCCGCCCATGGCGCCGGTGAAGAGCAGGCCGAACTGGTAGATGATGAGGGATACAGCGTAGGCGAAGAGGCACTGGTAAGCGATGGCAAAGGCGGTCCACTTGCCATTGTTCATTTCTCTGCGAATGGCACCCATTGCGGCGAAGCAGGGGGCGCAGAGGAGATTGAACACCAGGAAGGAGAAACCGGCCAGCTTGCCAAGACCTGCGAAGTCAGCCACACCGAAGACGGCGACGACCTCCTCCTTGGCGATCAGACCCATGAGGGTAGCCACGGCGGCGGTGGGATCCGAGAAGCCCAGGGGCGCGAAGATCCAGCCGATGGCGGAGCCGATGTAGTCCAGAATACTCATGCCGCCCTCGGGCATCTCCAGGAACAGCCCGAAGTGGCCGTCAGCCACACCGAATACGGTGCCTGCCCAGATGATGACGGTGGAGAGCATGATGACGGTGCCCGCCTTCTTGATGAAGGACCAGCCGCGCTCCCACATGGAGCGGAGGACGTTGATGGGGGTGGGCAGATGGTACGCAGGCAGCTCCATGACGAAGGGAGCGGGGGTACCCGAGAAGAGCTTGGTCTTCTTGAGCATGATGCCCGAGACAATGATGGCGGCGATGCCGATGAAGTAGCAGAGGGGAGCCACCCACCAGGCATTGCTGAAGAGGGTTGCGGCGATCATGGCGATGATGGGGAGCTTGGCGCCGCAGGGGATGAAGGTGGTGGTGATGATGGTCATGCGGCGGTCGCGCTCGTTCTCGATGGTACGGGAGGCCATGATACCGGGGACGCCGCAGCCGGTGCCGATCAGGATCGGGATGAAGGATTTACCCGACAGACCGAACTTACGGAAGATGCGGTCCAGCACGAAGGCGATACGGGACATGTAGCCGCAGGCCTCCAGGAAGGCCAGCATGATGAACAGAACCAGAATCTGGGGAACGAAGCCCAGCACGGCGCCCACGCCGCCCACGATACCGTCCAGGAGGAGGCTGTTCAGCCAATCGGGAGTGTTGGCGGCGGTCAGACCCTGCTCAACCAGTACGGGAACGCCGGGGATCCACTGTCCAAAGAGGCTCCAACCCTCTCCGAACACCCCGTCGGTCATCCAATCGGTGGCGAAGGTGCCCACGGTGGAGACGGATATGTAGTACACCAGGAACATGATAACGGCGAAGATGGGAAGGGCGGCTACGCGGTTGGTGACCACCTTGTCGATCTTTTCCGAGGTGGAGAGCTTGCCCGCGTTTTTGCGTTGGAAGCAGCCCTTGAGGATGGAGGAGATGTAGTTGTAACGTTCGTTGATGATGATGGCCTCGGCATCGTCGTCCAGAAGATGCTCGGTCTCGCGGATGTCCTGCTCAATGTGGGAGAGGATGGATAGATCCAGGTTCAACTCGGCCAGCACCTTATCGTCCCGCTCGAAGATCTTGATGGCGTACCATCTTTGACGGTCGGCGGGCATACCGTGGACGGCGGCCTCCTCGATGTGAGCCAGGGTGTGCTCCACCTCGCCCGAGAAGATGTGATGGGGAATGTTGCGGCCGTGCTTGGCGGTCTCGATGGCCAGTTTCATAGCCTCGTCAATGCCCGTGCCCTTCAGCGCCGAGATCTCCACGGCAGGACAGCCCATGCGGCGGGAAAGAGCCTCCAGGTCGATCTTGTCGCCCTGCTTGCGGAGGACGTCCACCATATTGATGGCCATGACCACGGGAATACCCAACTCGGTGAGCTGGGTGGTCAGGTAGAGGTTACGCTCCAGGTTGGTGCCGTCGATGATGTTGAGAATGGCATCGGGGCACTCGCCCACCAGGTAGTTTCTCGCGACCACCTCCTCCAGGGTGTAGGGGGAGAGGGAATAGATACCGGGCAGGTCGGTGATGATCACGGTTTCGTTTCCTTCGTGACCTTTGAGCTTGCCCTCCTTCTTTTCCACGGTGACGCCGGGCCAGTTTCCTACGAACTGGTTGGAACCGGTCAGGGCGTTGAACAGGGTGGTCTTACCCGTGTTGGGATTGCCCGCAAGGGCGATGCGCAGGGTGTTTGCTTCCATTCTTTACTGAACTCCTTCTGCTGGTCTTGTCGATGGTTAGCATGCGCTAACCATCGGGCGAAAAAATTTCGGGAATCTTTCGGAAAATGACTTTACGCGGGGCAGATCATTCCACCTCGATCATGGCGGCGTCGGATTTACGAAGGGACAGCTCGTAGCCTCGAACCGTAACCTCCAGGGGATCGCCCAAGGGAGCGACCTTGCGGACGCGGATCTCCACGCCGCGGGTGATGCCCATATCCATGATGCGACGGCGAATGGCTCCCTCGCCGTGGATCTTGATCACGCGGGCTGTTCCGCCGATCTTGGTTTCACGTAACGTTTTCATGGTGTACCTCCCGTTGGCGGCCGTCCGTTTCATGGCAGTTAGCCGCCGCTAACTGCCATAATTATACTCACAGAAAGGGATTTTGTCAAGAGGATTTAAATAATTTTTGGAATTTTGGAAAAATGAACACCCGCCACTCCGAAAACGAGGGGCGGGGGTGAGCAAAATGCACAAATTATTTTGCTTTTCCGGAGCTGACTGTTGCTCCGAAGGGAAGGAAGGCCAGCTTCATGAGCTTAAAGGATTGAAGACCCATGGGAATACCGATGATGGTAATGCAGCAGATGAGGCCGGAAACGAGATAGGCGAGTGCCATCTCCCAACCGATGAGGATCGCCCAAACGACGTTGGCGACGGGGTATTTGTCGAATTGAGTTTGGACCTTGTTGCCAAAGGGCGCGAAGGTCAGCTTGGCCGCCTTGAAGCACTGCTTGCCGAGGGGAATGCCGATGATGGTGATGCAGAGCAGGATGCCCAGAAGTGCCCAGCTCAGTCCCAACCACAGGCCGCCAAAGATGAACCAGATAACGTTAGCAATGAGTTTCATAGCGCGTATACCTCCCAAAAGAGAATTGGATGCGGAATCGATCCGTAGAACGTCTTCCTATCAAAAGGATAGCATAAATTTGCGGATTTGTCAACCCGGAGACGGGATTTTTCCAAAAAGCCCTTGTCAAATAAGAGTCGATGTGCTATAATACAATCAATCGAATTATCTACGAGGTGCCCCTATGAAAATTTCTCAACTGCTTGCCCGTGACGGCTTATCCCTGTCCTTTGAGGTGTTCCCTCCCAAGACCGACACCGCCTTTGAGTCGGTAAAGGCCGCCACCGAGGAGATCGCCGACCTGCGCCCCGCCTTTGTCAGCGTCACCTACGGCGCGGGAGGCGGCACCAGCAAGTACACCCTGGAGATCGCCAAGAATATCAAGGAAGCCCACGGCGTCCTCACCCTGGCGCACCTGACCTGCGTGTCCTCCACCCGGGAGACGGTGCGCGCCCGCATTGAAGACATGAAGGCGGCGGGCATCGAGAACGTCATGGCTCTCCGCGGTGACATTCCCGCCGATATGGTGGGGCAGGATCGGTCGAACTGGCCGTACCGCTACGCCGTAGACCTGGTGCGTGAGCTGAAGGAGAGCGGCGCCGAGGGCGGGGCGGACTTCTGCATCGGCGGCGCCTGCTACCCCGAGGTGCATCCCGAATCTCCCCACCAGAAGG
Organism: Eubacteriales bacterium; assembly: GCA_045602325.1. Classification (GTDB taxonomy): domain Bacteria; phylum Bacillota; class Clostridia; order Oscillospirales; family CAG-272; genus CAMEON01. Next base: position 37,733 of record JAZSBH010000053.1, read on the forward strand.
AGGATATCCGCTACCTCAAGGAGAAGGTAGACGCAGGGGTGGAGTTTCTGACTACCCAGATGTTCTTCGACAACAACCTGCTCTACAACTTCCTCTACAAGATCCGCGAGGCGGGTATCACCGTCCCCGTAGTACCCGGCATCATGCCCATCACAGCAGGGAACCAGGTGGCAAGAGCCATCCAGCTTTCGGGGTCGTTTATGCCTCGGCGCTTCGTGTCTCTGGTGGACAAGTTCGGATCCAACCCCGCTGCTATGAAGCAGGCGGGCATCGCCTACGCCACCGATCAGATCATTGATCTGTACGCGAATGGGATCAAAAACGTCCACGTGTACACCATGAATAAGCCCGACGTGGCGAGGAAGATTCTGGAGAATCTGTCGGAGATTTTGACATGAAAGAAACGAAATGGTACGTCAAGGTACTGATCGTCCTGCTCATCATTATCTGCGCTCCCCTCATTATCCTGCTGGCTCTCATCGCGGTGCCCCTCATCCTCATAGAAGGCGCCAAAGCGAAAAAGGCCTATTATAAATCTCCCTACTATGCGGATTTCAAGAAAAAGTACACCATGGGCATCACCACCGATCCCGTCTACCGTTTCTATAACGGCGCGGTGGCGCGGAAGCTCCCTGTGAAGTTCGGGGCGAAGCTCACCGGCCCCCTGTACGGCATCTATGAGGGCACTATGTACCTGCTTCCCGATTTCGAGCAGATGGGGCTGTCCGAGGACGGCCGCGCCGTGTGGCAGGTCGATTACGATGGTGATTGGATGGACTTTGAGGAGGCCTACGCCAAGCTGCTGTCGGATATGGCGGTCACGCCGGGAGACTCGGTCAAGCTTCTGGTAGAGCGGCGCATGATTACGGTCTGCGACCTCACCGAGACCCCGCCCCCCGCCTGCGTGTTCGTGACGCAGACCTATGAGACCGCCTTTGAGAATGAGGATTCCACCCTGAAGATGCGCATTCCCCAAAGCGCAGAAGATCTGTACGGCATGATGCGAAAGACCCCCGATCTGTGCGGGGCGTTTGAACTGACCGAGGATCAGCAGGGCATCCGCTGGCGTGTCCGCGAGGATATCCAAATTACCCTTGGGGTCGATCCCCGTGACTGTTACGTGGGGGTGGAGAAGCTCCTGTTCGGTAAGATCGAGAGCGGGATCACCCATTGGCATCCCACCGAGTATGAGATCTACGATGAGGTCTGCAAGATCGGCAAGCGGGGGAACGTTCTCGTCCTCCGCCAGAGAGCCGGAAGCGGCGCGGTGCTGTACTCGGGAAGCAAAGCCGAGTGTCCCTATCAGCCCAACAAGAAGATCCTTTTCGGGAAATATTACTATATCGAAGCGAAATGAATTACAGCCAAGAAAGGCAACCGTAAAAGCTATGAACTTCCGTACATTCCTTCCATCCAACCTCGTCATCCTCGACGGCGGCATGGGCACCCTCCTCCAGAAGGCGGGGCTCGCCCCCGGGGAACTGCCCGAGCGCTGGAACCTCACCCACGCCGATGAGGTGGTAGCCATCCACCGCGCCTACTTTGACGCGGGGAGTAACGTGGTCAACACCAACACCTTTGGGGCGAACATCCTCAAATTCTCTGCCTCCGAGCTGGACGGCATTGTCCGTGCCGCCGTAGAGAACGCCCGCCGCGCCGTCCGCGAGTCGGTGGGCACGCAGGAAAAATTTGTCGCCCTGGATATCGGCCCCACGGGGAAGCTCTTAAAACCCCTCGGGGACTTCGACTTCGAGGACGCCGTGGGGGTCTTTGCCGAGACGGTCAAGCTGGGCGTGAAATACGGTGTGGATCTTATTACCATCGAGACCATGAACGACAGCTATGAGACCAAGGCGGCTCTGCTGGCCGTCAAAGAGAATTCCGACCTCCCCGTGCTGGTGTCCTGCGCCTTTGGCGAGGACGGCAAGCTCATGACGGGGGCATCTCCTGCCGCCATGGTGGCCATGCTGGAGGGCATGGGCGCGGATGCCATCGGCGTCAACTGCTCCCTGGGTCCCAAGGCTCTGGCTCCCGTGGTGCGGGAGTACCTGCGTCTGGCCTCGATGCCCGTCCTGCTCAAGCCCAACGCGGGGCTTCCCACTGTGGTGGATGGTGAGACGGTCTACAACGTGGATCCTGCCGAGTTCGCCCGGGAGGTGGCCGCCCTCATCCACGACGGTGTCCGCGTGGCGGGTGGGTGCTGTGGCACGACCCCCGAATATATAGCTGCGCTCACCGCCGAGATCAAGTCCATGGGTCTGATCGCCGCTCCCATCACGCCGAAAAACGACACCATGGTGTCCTCCTATACCCACGCCGTGACCTTCGGGGACGACCCCGCCCTCATCGGCGAGCGCATCAACCCCACGGGCAAAAAGCGGTTCAAGCAGGCGCTGATGGAGCACGATATCGGCTACATCCTCTCGGAGGGCATCCGTCAGGAGGAGGCGGGGGTGGACATCCTGGACGTCAACGTGGGACTGCCCGAGATCGACGAGCCCGAGCTGCTCACCGAGACGGTCTGCGAGCTCCAAGCGGTCACCGACCTGCCTCTGCAGATCGACACCTCCGACCCCGTGGCCATGGAGGCCGCTCTGCGGCGCTACAACGGCAAGGCCATGATCAACTCGGTCAGTGGCAAGGAGGAATCCCTGCGCACCGTCCTGCCTCTGGTTAAGAAGTACGGCGGTGTGGTGGTGGCACTGACCCTGGACGAATCGGGTATCCCCGACACAGCCGAGGGCAGAGTGCAGATCGCCCGCCGCATCCTGGACGCCGCCGCGGAATACGGCATTGACAAAAAGGACATCATCTTCGACACCCTGGCCATGACGGTCAGCGCCGCTCCCAATGCAGCGAACGTGACGCTGGAGGCATTGTCCCGCATCCGCCGCGAGCTGGGCTGTCACACCTCCCTGGGGGTATCCAATATTTCCTTCGGCCTCCCCGCCCGCGATGCCATCAACGGCACCTTCTTCGCCATGGCGCTGACCAGCGGTTTGACGGCGGCTATCATGAATCCCCACTCGTCCGACATGATGAGGACCTACCACACCTACCGTGCCCTCAAGGGCTTGGATGAGAGCTTTGCGGGCTATATTCGCTACGCCGAGACTCTGCCCGCGCCCTCCCCCGCCGCAGGGCAGGTACGCGCCCCTGTGAGTGGAGAGGCCGGAATGGCCGCCAAAAAGACCGCCGCCGAGGGCAGTACCCCTCTGCAAAAGGCCATCATCAAGGGGCTCCGTGAGCAGGCGGCGAGCCTGACCTCCGAGTTGCTGACCTCTACCCCCGCCCTCGATGTGGTGCAGAGCGAGATCATTCCCGCCCTGGACACCGTTGGCCAAGGCTTTGAGCGCAAAACCACCTACCTTCCCCAGCTTCTCATGTCTGCCGAGGCCGCGAAAGCCGCCTTTGAGGTCATCAAGGGGAGCATGGCTGCCGCTGATACATCGGATTCGACCGAGGCAAAGATGCCCATTGTTCTGGCCACGGTCAAGGGGGATATCCACGACATCGGCAAGAACATCGTAAAGCTCCTTTTGGAGAACTACGGCTACCCCGTCACCGACTTGGGACGGGACGTGCCCCTCGAGGCCGTGGTGGAGGCCGCCGTGCGGCTCCGCGCCCCTCTGGTGGGACTCTCCGCCCTCATGACCACCACCGTCCCCGCTATGGAGGAGACCATCAAGGCTCTTCGCAAGGATGCTCCCTGGTGCAGGATCGTGGTGGGCGGTGCCGTGCTGACCGCCGATTACGCATACGAGATCGGCGCGGACAAGTACGCCGCCGATGCCATGGAAACGGTACGGTATGCTGAGGAGATTTCCAAGGATTTGTAATTGTGTAGAAAAACCGCATCCCGTGGGAATTTCCCTCGAGATGCGGTTTTCAAATTTGGGTTTGTCGACCGGTTTGTTTGCACCTTTCTCTCCATGGCGAGAAAGGGACATAACTTACCGATAAACTGCAATTTGAAAGGCACCCCTTGTTGAAGTGCCTTTTTTCGACGGTGAGAAATATCAGAAATTTTCCTCGATGTACTTTTTGGTCTCGGAAAATTTTTCCACGTTTTCGAGGGTGAACTTCAACCCGCGGATCTTGATGTCGCCGCGATCCTTCGCAATCTGGAATTTGGACTGGTAGAATGTGAAATCACGGATTTCCAGATCCTCCAGATGGAAGTAATTCATATTTTCCATGACGGAGTGACCCTGCAGAGTCACGGTTTTGTTGCGGAAGGAGATCTGCATCCAGCCCTGCTTCTTAGCGATGCCGATGATGATACCGAACAACAAAGCAGCCGTGGCCAGTATGCCGAGAACAGCGATCCAGTGGCCGATGGACGCGATCAGGATTGGAACAAAGATCACCGCCAATGGAATACACATCATAAGGATGCGGCGGATGGGATTGGTCTTGGTGGAAAAATAGCGGTCGTTGGTATCCATAGCGTTCTCCTTTTTTATGTTATTTTTGCTTTACTGTTTGTCCGCAACCGCCTCGGCGATCAGTTCATCCACCTTGGCGCGAACAGCCAGCATCATGTCGGCGGATCTGGCGCAACGGGAGAACTTGATCTCCTTTCCGAATACAGCCTCGATCTCGGCGATGACCCGCTCTTTTCCGTAGAAGGATTCCGCCAGCTTCATGGCGCGGCAGTCCTCCAGCGCCTCGTGGAAGACGATGATACGGGTGGACTCGTAGGCGGTGCCGTCCTCGGCGGGGTAGACCGAGAAGGGGTCTCCCGCGGGAACCCAGTACTCGCCCGAGGTCTCGGCGTAGGGGTTGACCGTGTTGACAGAGCTCATGTTGTTGTAGAAGTTGTAGCCCCACTGGAGGAAACCTGCGATGTCGTACTTGTAGAACTGCATTCCGATGGAGCGGGTACGCCAGCCGGGCATGGCGATGAGGCGGTTAGAGACGTCCAGACACTGACCGCAGCAGTAGTAGGTCCACAGCCCAGGAACCTTACCCTCGATGAAGGGCTCAATGCTGTTGGTGGAGGGGATGGGGGTGGTGACGATGCCTTCGCAGTAGAACTCGTACTCCGACAGGGCGTCCATGATGGTGTAGCCCTCCAGAATGTCGGCTACCACGGCCTTGGACTTCTTGTACTGCTCCAGCTGGGTGATGTTGGGCTCGTCCGAGATGTGGAACAGGCAGCGCTGATCGTCACCGCGCTGCTTCATGTGCTCCAGGAAAGCGGGCAGCATGGTGCGCAGGAAGCGGGTATACTCCTCGCCGGTGGCGTCGGTGTCCCAGCCGAAGATACGCTTGTACTCACCATCAACGATCGCCATGACCTTGGGGGCATGCCCCGCGCCCCACTGGGTGAAGAGGTGGGAGATCTCAAAGTAGGGAATATCCAGGCGGTCGCACATGTCGATCCAGCGATCCAGTTTGTCGAAGCCGAAGGAGTATTCGCTTGCGCCATTGGCGCGGGTGACGGTGATATCCAAAAGCTGGGTGGTGGTGCGCTCGCCGCCGACGGCGGTATCCAAGGCGGGGGTGAACAGGGGGGTCAGGAGCAGGTTAATGCCGTTTTGACGGGCGGTGCGGGCGAAGTTCTCCACGATCTCCCAGTGACGCTCCGACCAGGGCTCGCAGTGGTAGTAATTGGCCAGGCAGTCACAGTGGAACCATTGGGTGACCTTCATATCCTGCGCGGGAAGCTCAGCGTTCAGCACCTCGATGGTGAGGGTCTCGGAGGAGATGGTGTCCTCGCCTGCCATGAGGCTGACCGTGACGGTATAGGAGCCTGCGGGGAGGTTGCCTTGGGGGTCAAACTGGATCCAGACAGCGCGGAGCTGGTTCTTCATCACCGAGATGGTGCCGCTGTAGTGGAGGGGCTGGAGCCAGTCGGGGTAGAGGCCGGGCTCCTTGGAGAGGTAGTTATCATCCTCGATCCCGGGGTAGATGGGGTAGGCTACGGGCACCAGCTCTACGGTGCGGGCGGAAACATATTCGGCGGGCAGACCCTCGATCTTGAGAGCCAGCATGGCGCGGTAAGGGGTATCGATGCCCACGAGGGTATGAAGGAGCTGGAAGGACAGCCGCTGGTTCTTCATCATGCGGATGAAGGAGAGGGGGCGGTAGTCCTCAATACGGCTATTCATAAAAGGCTTTTCCAGGGAGGAGACCAGTTTGGTTTTGAACATGGTATTGTTTCCTTTCGGCGGCGGTGCCGCGTGGATTTGGTGACTTTAGTATAGCATATTTTGGGGGATTCGTCAAGGGGCTTGGGTCGAACCGACAGAAAAAGGCGAAACGGTCGAGGGGACCGTTTCGGCGTACAATGCTGTGCGTGTTACTTTAATCAAATAATGAAATGTGAAGTTGCTTTTTAAGTCCTTTTTTGAGGTGATTCGGACGGAGAACTGTTAGATTCTCAATCTTGCTTCCACTGGTCAAAGGGGACTGCTTGCCATTTTGGACACATATGGCTTGGTTAGGCACGGATTGCAGAAGGAGAATGTGTTTTGCGGGGTCATTATTATTCGTTTGGGGGAGTTTTTTGACCCTGTCACGATTCTGATCCAAAATACGACCTTTGGCACGAAGAACTCTGATGCCCGAGATTGGAAGTGACGTTCCGCCACCTTCGCGGATGACTCGGCCTTTGCTCGTTGGAGTAATGACGTATTCCTGTGAATTGGAAATCGTCAACGCGCGTCGGAAAGGGAAAACAATATCGATAAAATGGAGGCATAGGGTACCTTCGTCGGTGGTGATTTCTATGTCGCTTTTATTCGATGTGCCACTCAAAGAGGCAAAAGGAAAACGAGTTATGTGGAAACGGTATCGGCGGAATAGGCAAAGAAAGAACACCGACACATAGAAATATATTTTTTTGAGAATATAGATCAGTATCGGAATTATGAAGACGAGAGTAAGCGCGAATGCCACGATAATCGCGGCAGCAATAACCAAGGTTTTCATGAGTGAGGTATGTCCGAAAACAATGTCCGCCCAAGAAAGGAACCCTTCGACCAAGAGGCGGGGTAAAGGCCATGTTAGTAGACTTATGACCAATAGAAGGGCGATCAGTATACCGAAAATGAGAAGTTTTCTTTTCATGTCTTTACCCCTTTATAATTCATGAGATAGTGAGTTAATTCGCTGAACTGAATTGAACGTATGGACGCAGAATCTCTGCGGTTTTTTCGTTCATCTGAATCTTCGCCCAATCTTCGGCGGTGCCTGCGTATTCAATGACGAGGTTTTCCGAGGAAATGGCCGAAATATTGCCGATTTGGGTGACGGTGGAAGGGATCACGATGCGCTCCAGCGCGGGGCAGTATTGGAACATTTCAGCACCGAGAGTCTGCACACCATCAAGCAGAATGATCTCTTGCAAATTGTAGCATCTTGAAAAGCAATAATCAAGAATCACCACTGCGGATGTTTCTACATGAGTGAGACTGGAGCAGTTTGCAAAAGCTTCCATGCCGATCGATTGAACTTTCGGCATATTTACATGAGTTAAAGCAGTTGCGTCCTTAAATCCGTAATGAGCGATCTCCAAAACACCGGGAAGATCAATCGATTGCAAAGAAGTGCAGCCCCCAAAGGTACGATCTCCGCCGATAGCGACTACCGATGAAGGGACAGTTATGCTTTCAAGTGCGCTGCAACCATAAAAGACCGAGCCTGTGATAACGGAGCAGGAATCGGGTATGATGACCGAGGTAATCGTCGTATTTCCTTCAAAAGTGCCACCGTAAATTTGCTTCACACCATTGGGAACAACTACATCTCCGCCGTTACCGTTATAATCGATCAAGTTATCTGCATATATGACAAATTCCTCGGTGTGAGCATTCAGCCAAGGCGTGCCGTACATGGCGGATTCTTGGATGACGTGTTCGGGAGTGAGATTGATGTCTGTCAAACTTGAGCAGTGGTAGAAGGCATACGATTTTACACAGCCAAAGTTCTCTCCAACCGTAACCTTTTCCAAAGACAAACAACCTAAAAAGGCATATTCAAATATAACCTCTACCGAGTCGGGGAGAATGACTTCGGTGATGTTGGTGTTCCCGCGGAATGCTTCTGGGCCAATGTATCGAACGATCAAGCCGTCGGGAGAGGTTTCGGGAATACGGACTACTTTGGTTTGCTTACTCATTTTTTTGCTTCCGCTGACATAGCAATAGCCTTCCTTTCCTTGAACGGGAGTATATTCCAAGCCCTCGGTATAGGAAACGTCTGTGTCAACTTCGGTGGTCTCGGCGGCACTCTCGGTGACGGGCGGGGGATCATTTGTGGTCACGGGCGGCAGGGTGGGCTCCCTCTGCCCCGCCAGGATAATGGCAGTCAACACCCCCAGCGCGACAACTCCCGAAATAATGGCTACCCCCCATCCGCTGCTTGCGAAGCGGGCAAAGGCGGACTCGCGGCGGGGCTTGGGGAGGACAGTATCCGGGGCGGGGGGCATACTGCCCAGGATGAACCGCTCGTCGATCTCGGTCATTTTTTGCGCGATAAGTATGGGCTTCATAAGCGATACCCCCTTTCATTCAGAAATGCACGGAGTTTTTCGCGGGTACGGGAGAGGCGCATGGTGACGGCCTTGGGTGTGAGGCCATGGGTTCGTGCCAGTTCTTTTACGCTTTGCCCATGCCAGTAGCGGCCGCAGAAGAGCTGCCATTCGGGCTCGTCCAGGCGGCTCAAAAACTGATCCAGCAGGGCGGGGAGCTGATCTGCGTCCTCGTCCTTCATGGGGATACAGTCCCCCAGCTCCTCCAGCGCGACCTCAAAATCTCGGTTACGCTTGGCGGCGTGGTTGTACTCAAAGCGCTGGAGGGAGAGATTGCGCACGATCTTGGCTAGGAACGCCCGCAGGGAGCGGGGGCGTGTGGGCGGAATGCTGTTCCAAGCTTTGAGCCAGGTGTCGTTGACGCACTCCTCGGCGTCGCGGCGGTCGTCCAGAATGCCCAGGGACAGTCGCAGGCAAAAGCCCCCGTAGTGACGGTCGGTCTCGGCGATGGCCTGCTCGTCCCGGGCGAAGTACAGGTCTATGATGCGGCGGTCGGTTTGCTGTTCATCCATATTCGGGAATGTCTCCTTTCGTTGGTCTTAAAGGCCTTCACATATATAGATCGGAAAACCTTGGAAATGTCCCGCTTTTTGACAGAAAATTCAAAAAGCCGAAACGGCCGTGATGACCGTTTCGGCATAGAAGCGTGGGAATTACTCCAGGTTGATGCTCTTGATATAGATCACATCGCCCTCGGCGGAGAAGTCAAAATAGTCAAAGCGGATCAGATTGATGTTCCCCTTCCAGTAGGAGTTGGAGGACAGCTTGACCTCCAAGGTGTGATACTCGCCGTCGGCGATGAGGTTCACGCGGATACGGGCGTTGCCGTCGGGGCCTGTGATCTCACCGGCGCAGAGGAAGAGGTCGCTCTGGTAGAAGGTGGTGCTGTTGCCCGCGGGAATACGGTACTCAATCTTCAAGGTCTGATACTCTGCCGCTGACAGGGGGGAGGGGGCAGAGCCGTAGGGGATAGTCACGCTGACGTCGCCGATCGCACCGGCGGTGAGCTTGACGGCTCCCTCTGCCTCATCGTACAGAATAGCGGTGTCCACGGGATTCGACAGCATGGCCAGGTTCTTGCCTTCGGTGAAGTCCAGCTTGGTGATGTCGCCGTCAACGGAAGGTAGGCGGCTACTCTGGTAGTTCTCGCGGAGGTTAGCGTTATCGGTGAAGTCCTTACGGGCGGTGAAGATCTCGCGGATCTCGGCGGTGGAGCCGGCGGCCAGCAGGTAGCTGTAGTGAATGGGCTGGAAGGACACCATCTTCAGGATGTTAACGGGAGCAACGTAGCCCGTGGATTCGGCCATATCGCTCTTGGAGCCATCGAACATGTAGCGGCCTGCCTTGAGCTGGTCGATGTTGGGGGCGTAGACGCCCAGGCCGTAATCGTCGGCACCGTTGATCCAGGCGCACCAGGTCTCGGTGTTCTTCTCCCGGAGGATGAAGGTGCACTGACCGGCATGGTCGCCCCAGAAGGGTAGATCGTTCTTGGAGGAGAGGGTATCCCCCGTCCAGGAATTCTCACCGCCATACCAGACGAAGGTGTCCAGGTAACTGACGGTATAGAAGGCGGGGAGCTCCTGACCGCGGAAGGGATGCTCCCACCCCGAGTAGTCGGTGAAGCGGTTGTCCACCCGGATGCAGTCGGACTCCAGAATGTAGGTGTTCTCCATGTAGGAGGGGGTGAGCTGATTATCCAGCGACCAGTCCTGGGGTTGGGCTTTGATGTAGAGGGAGTTCTCGGTGATGACCAGGTCGATGAGACGGCTGGCGTTGTTGTACTGGTCGCCGCCCTGGACGGGGTTGTAGTTCCATTGGGTATCAAAGGAAATACCGGGCTCGTACACGCCGGGGATGGGACCCGTGCCGTAGAAGGACTGCTGGATGAGGCGGCCTGTGTCGTGCTTGTTGACCAGATTGACCAGATCGGGAATGGTGCACTTCTTGTCCTCCAGGTAGCTGACGGTACCGCCCCAGCCCAACTCGACGCCCAACTTGAAGCGTTCATTCTCCAGGTAGTAGGTGTTGTTGAGATCCTCCAGCTTTTCGGTGGACAGACCCGTTAGGGTGAATTCGGCGGGCTTGCCTGTGCAGGTCTCTATCCGCAGGCCGGTGAGATTGCGGGCACTGTTCCCCTTCAGAAAGCTGGGGTTCAGACCCGAGAAGGTACCGTCTCCCGCATCCAGGAAGTAGTATTCCTCGGTCTTTTTGCCCCGCTCGGTGAAGGCCAGCCAGACCTTCAGGGGCTCGGTGGAGGCATAGGTCATGGTGAAGCGGTTGAACCGCTCGTCGAAGGCCTCCTCGGAGAAGGTATAGGTCAGCTCCTCGGTGAAGGTGACAGTGCCCTTGTCCATGGCGGTGTAGCCCGTGACGGTGTAGGCAAGCCCCATGGGGGTGATCACCGAAGCGGAGCCGCCGTTCTCGGTGACCTCAAAATCCTCGGGCATATAGATGGTCTCCCCCTCGGTGGCGGCCTCGGTGTCTGCCGAATCGGTGTCGGGCGTTGTGGCTTGGGTGGAGCTGTTGGTCCCCGTGGCGGTGGTATCGGCGGGCGTATCCCCTCCCGTACAGGCAACGGTACCCGCCAGCATCACGGAGGCCAGCAGGGCGGCAAGGATTCTCTTACAGGTGGTTTTCATAACGTGTTTCTCCTATCTTATATCTTGTATCTTGTATCTCGTATCTCGTATCTCATTACACACCCAGCACGAGCAGGATCTCCCACAGCTCGTCCATGGTGGCGGCCACGGGCTGGTCGCCCAGGGCTTTCAGGAACTCATGGGAGCGGTAGCCCCAGGACACGCTGACGGCGTGCATTCCCGCGTTCTTCGCGGTCATGTAGTCCACGTCGCTGTCCCCGACGTAGACACACTGATCGGGGGTGAGGGGCTCGCCCAGCCGCTCGGAGGCCATCTCCATGATGGCGTAGGCCATGGCGGGGTCGGGCTTGGAGGGACGGTCGGGACGGTAGCCCTCGGCGGCGATAAAGGTGCCGTCGGCGAAGAGTTGGCTTGCCAACGCCTTCACAAAGCTGTCCTGCTTGTTGGAGTTCATGGCCACCAGGCAACGCTCATTCAGCTTGGCGAACAGCTCGGCCATACCGTCGTAGGGGGTGGTGAGGGTGTAGGTGTCGGCGTAGTGCCCTCCGTAGATGGCCAGCAGGCGGTCGATCTCCTCATCGGTGCGGGCGTCCTCGGGGAGGGCTTCCTCAATGTAGCGGCGGGTGTTGTAGTTCACAAACCGCAATACGCTCTCTCTGGTGTGGGCGGGGTAGCCGCACTCGGTCATGGTGCGGTTGAGACCCTCGACGATGCCCTCCATGGTGTCGGCGGCGGTGCCGTCCAGGTCGAAAATGACAAGCTTGATTTTGTTCATGATGGATTCCTTTTTCGAATCGTATTCAATTCATTATAGCATATTTGGAGAGAGAAGTCAAGAGCGGAAGGAAAAAAGATGCCGCACGCGGGGTGCGGCATCAAAATTATGATTCGCCCTGAAATATGACCCGAGCCTCCCATTTCGCTTTGGAATCGTCGTTATAGAAGGTGATCTTTTCCCAGTCCTTCCGCGTACCTGCGTACAGGAAAACGGCGGAATTGTCGGGCGGATCGGGTAAAAGGTGCAGAACAGATGGAGGAAGGGAAACGGTTTCCAGGGCGGGACAACCGTCAAATGCGGAGCCTTCCACAATCTCTAAATTCGGAAGCTCCACCGTTTTCAGCGAGTCGGCGCCGGTAAATGCCAGGTAGCCCAATTCTGTCAAAAGGGAGTTCTCTGTAGCCGTTACCGAGGTCACGGTATGACAGCCTTCAAAGGCGCCGCTTCCGATCGAGCGTACGGTATCCGGCAAAATCACGTCGGTGGCGACTCCTTGATACTTCAGCAGAATACCGCGGAAGATCACGAATTCCTCGGTCTGTGACTCCAGCCAGGGAGTTCCCTCCATTGAGGCGGAGGTGAAGTAAAGCTTACCGTATTCGGGAGGGAGATCCAACTCGGAAAGATTGGTACAGTTTTTGAAGCAACCGGGGCTGAAAAGAACCCCTGTGTTTTTGTAGCACACACGAATACGCCGCAATGAGGAACAGTTTTCAAAGGCAGAGTCATCAACCGTAAATACGCCCAACGACGAGGCACGGGAGAAGACCACCTCGGTGATGCTCGTGTTTCCGGCAAAGGCACCCTCGGCGACACCCAGCACGTCCCGCCCCTGATCGTCCTTGGGCGGGATGTGGATCACGGTGACATCGGTGGCGGTTCCGATTCCCGCGACCTCGACCAGCTTGGGATTCAACTCGCGGTATTCCAGGCCTTTTGTGTAAGGTGGGATGGGCTCATCGGTCTCGATCTCTGCCGGCTCGGATTCGGTGACAGCAGGGAAGGGGATATTGGTGCCGACCGGCGGGCCAACGGGATCCCTATGCCCGGCCATGATAATGAATGCCAGAACGCCCGCAGCCACGATCCCGCTGATCGCTGCCGCGAACCAGCCGCTTTCCCAGAAACGGGAATTATTTCTCGCCCGTCGGACACGGGAGGGACAAGCCTTTGCCGCAGTCAGCTCGGGAAGCTCGGCGTCGGCAATGTAGGCGGCGTCGATATGCCCCAGGGCATAGGCCAGGGTGGTACTCTGCTCCTTCATACCTTGAACCCCCTTTCGGTGAGATACTTGCGCAGACGCTCCCGCATACGGTGGAGCTTGACGTAGACCGTATTAGCGGTCATACCGTAGGCGTGGGCGAGATCGGCTACCTCGTAAAAGTACCAGTACCGCCCCAAGAACAGGTTGCGGTCTGTGGGATCCAGGCTGCCCAGAAAGCCATTGAGTGCTTCGGTCAAGGCGGGGTTGTCCTGGGCGGTATCGGGGGAGATCATGGTTAGCTCGTCCAGCGCCTCGGTCAGGTTGATATTGCGCTTTGCCCGCCGCATGGCGCGGTAGCGGTCAATGGAGAGATGGCGCACCAAACGCCCCAGGTAGTCCTTGAGTGAGAAGGGCTTCTCGGGCGGAATGGTATTCCAGGCCTTGAGGTAGGTGTCGTTGACACACTCCTCAGCATCGGGCTCGCTCTCCAGGATCTGCACCGATATGGCGTGGATGTAGCTCCCGTAGCGGCGAGCGGTCTCGGTGATGGCGCGCTCGTTCCGCTCCCAGTAGAGGCCGATGATGGAGGCGTCGTCAAGGTAGGGCTTCATAGTAGCTCCTTTCGGGGGGATTTGATTAGACGTTACTGTTCAAATTTGGGTTTAGCGGTCTGTTGTCTGACGGAAAATGCGGTATAACCCAAACCCCCATCCGCCGCCCGTCGCATTCGCTGGGCGGCACCTTCCCCTGCGGGGAAGGCTAATATCTTATGTTTCTGCTATACTAAAAAACTTATAGACATCAATATGTTCTTGGTTAGCAAAGAGAGCGAAAACATATATCGTTCTTGCCTTCCCTGCGGGGGAAGGTGTCGCCAGCTCCTGCGGCGGCGACGGATGAGGGTTCGGGTCACACCGCTTCCTCTGTCAAAAAACTCACCGCTAAGCTGCAATTTGAACATTTGCAATCCGTTCAATTGAATTTAGGATGTTACACGGGCGTCACGGTATACACGCAGATCCCCGTGACTCCCTCCCGGGGCAGTTCCTCGTCTATGGGAATCTCCCCCTTGGAGAGGTATGCAAACTCGGCAGCAGGGAAGGTGTGGGCGGGGATGGGCTGGGTCAGACGGCGAGGAGGAGGGGAGGATACGCCGTGAACGGTCTGATCTTTGTCCAAGAGAATGTATGTGCAGGCTGCTTCGACCTCCCGCGTGCCCATGTACTCCTCGGTGACGTCAAGCCGTACGGGGTATACGCCCTTGCGGGGCTCTTTTGCGTCTTCTCCGCTGTACAGGGGCACCACCCGGAAGCCGTCGGTGCGAAAATCTCTTTCTGCGCTGGTACCCCGGAACAGGGTGGTCTCCAGGGTGTAGGAAAAGGAGTGGAAATCCCGCCCGGGACGGAAGCACAGGTACTTCTCCATGCCGCGCACGAAACCTTGGACGGTTTGCTTTTCCTGCCCCAGCACCCGCCCGGCGACGTTTAGGTAGGTGACGGTGACCGTGACCGTGACGTCGTACATGTTTTTGGCGCAGTTGGCCAGGCATAGGAGAGCCATACATTCCTCACCGAAGGTGCATTTCTTTTCCTGCACCCGGAATCCTTTGACCATGACGTAATCGGGGGGCGTTTCCTTGCGGTTGCGTAGGTTGATCACGTCGTGGGCGGCAACGGCGATGAAGGCAATGATGAGCCAAGGGGCGGCTTGCCGGTACATGGCACCGAGCGGTCCGAGGTTGTCACGAGCCTTGCCTGTGCTTTGCAGATACAGTTCAAATCCCACGAGAAGAAGCAAAAAGACGGCGGCGATGATGATGTGTTTGGTTCGTTTTTTCATAACAGTAGGTTCCTTGAATCAGACGATCTTATCCTTCAAATACGCTCTATGTACGATCAGCCAGGATGCGGCGTCCAGGACGATGAAAAGCACCACGCAACCGATCAGCATAAAGGCTGTGAATACAGGGGTGCTGAAAATGATGCGGCCGCCTATGACGCACAGGATCACCAGATACGTACAGAACACCGCGATCTCCATCAGGAAGCTCTTGGTGCGGAACAGCTGTTTGATATCATGTCCTACGCGTAAATGAAACGTCTCGCTGGCATTTCGGTAGATTTTGGAGAGGTCACGGTCATTCTTGCGCACCTTGATGCTGACTCCAAAGGCGATGAGGGTGGGAACACCCAGCAGGATCAGATTTTGCACGAGAGGAACGTCCTTGAAGAAATTGGCCAGAGTGACCAACAAAAAGGAGCCGAAGAAGTAGATGCCCAAAATGATGGCGGCGTATTTGATACTCTTTTTCAGAGTGCGGAGGTAAAGTTTGAACATGAGCGTCTCCTTTCACACATATGTGATTTCAAATTTTATTTTTCAGATAGATCCTGTGAACCAACAACCAGGATACCGCGTTTAAAATAATAAATAAGATCACTGAACAAACAATTATTATGATATTTCGCACCGGAGTTCCGCGGATAATGCGATAACCTATGACATATAAAAGAGCAAGGTAATGGCAGAACACCAGCAACTCAATCCAAAAACTTTTGGAGTGGAATATTCTCTTCAGATCTTCACCCACACGCAGTTTATCGGTATCACATGATTTTTGATAGGCTCGCTCAACATCGTAGTAATTCTGTCTGGCATCAATACTGACGATAAATGTTACCACGATAGGAGTTCCAACCGTAATGAGAAGGGATATGGCGGGGAACTTCAAAAAGAATGAGGAAACAACGTACAGTAGTGCGCCGCCAAGAAAGCACACTCCTCCAAAAATACCGACATAGCGGATGCTTTTTACCAGCGTGCGCAGGTAGATCTTAAACATAGTAGGTTTCTCCCTGTAATCCATTCTACAGGCCACGCCTGTATTTACTATACCGTTTTTCTGTGTCCAAATCTTACACTCCCCCGTAAATTTTTTGCCATGCGATGAATTTCTGTCAAATCCCACAAAAACAATTCTCTACATTTGTTGAATATCGTTTTTTTCCATCTTTTCAAAACGGCCTTTTCTGTGATATAATGTAGGATGGTAAAATGAAATATCGGGCGCAGCTTCCCTAAGCCGAATCAAAACTTTTTTGAAAGTTTTTGAGGATCGTCGACCGGGGTTTGGGGCAGCGCCCCAAGAAAGAAGGATAAAACAATGGTTCGTAACGACCTCCGCAACGTAGCCATCATCGCCCACGTTGACCACGGCAAGACCACCCTGGTGGACGGGCTTCTCAAGCAGGGCGGCATCTACCGCGACAACCAGGACACCGTGACCTGCGTCATGGACTCGGGGGCTCTGGAGCGTGAGCGCGGCATCACCATTCTGGCCAAGAACACCGCCGTCCACTACAAGGACAAGAAGATCAACATCATCGACACCCCCGGCCACGCCGACTTCGGCGGCGAGGTGGAGCGCGTCTTGAAGATGGTCAACGGCGTTATCCTTCTGGTGGACGCCGCCGAGGGTCCCATGCCCCAGACCCGCTTCGTGCTCCAGAAGGCACTGGCCCTCAACCACCGCGTCATCGTCTGCATCAACAAGATCGATAAGCCCGACGCCCGCCTCGGCGAGGTGGAGGACGAGATCCTGGAGCTGCTCATCGACCTGGACGCCTCGGACGAGCAGCTGGATTCTCCCATGCTCTACTGCTCGGGCCGCGACGGCACCGCTTCCTTTGATCCCGACCATCTGGGCGAGGATCTCACCCCCCTCTTTGAGACCATCGTGGACTACATCCCCGCCCCCGAGGGCGACGAGAACGGTCCCCTCCAGCTTCTGGTCTCCTCCATCGATTACAGCGACTACGTGGGTCGTATCGGCATCGGTCGTATCGAGCGCGGCTCCATTAAGGTGGGGCAGGAGGCCATGATCTGCAACTACCACTCGGGCGCCGCTCCCCGCAAGACCAAGATCGTCACCGTCATGCAGATCGACGGTCTGGTGCGTAAGCCCGTGGAGGAAGCCACCATGGGTGATATCGTCTGCTTCTCGGGCGCGGGTGAGATCACCATCGGTGATACCGTCACCGCCGTGGACTGCCCCGAGCCCTTGGAGTTCGTCAAGGTCTCCGAGCCCACCCTAGAGATGACCTTCGCGGTCAACGATTCCCCCTTGGCCGGTAAGGAGGGTAAGTTCGTCACCTCCCGCCAGATCCGCGACCGCCTCTACCGTGAGCTGCTCAAGGACGTCTCCCTCCGGGTCAGCGACGGCGAGACCACCGACGAGTTCCGGGTGGCAGGCCGCGGCGAGATGCACCTATCCATCCTCATTGAGACCATGCGCCGTGAGGGCTTCGAGCTGACCTGCTCCAATCCCCGGGTGCTCTACAAGGAGATCGACGGGGAGAAGTGCGAGCCCATGGAGCACATCACCCTGGACGTACCCAACGACTACGTGGGTCCCGTGGTGGAGAAGCTGGGTCAGCGCAAGGGCGACCTGCTGGAAATGACCCCCCTGGGCTCGGGCAACCGTATGCGCATCGAGTACAAGATCCCCACCCGTTGCCTCTTCGGCTACCGCTCCGAGTTCCTCACCGCCACCCACGGCGAGGGCATCATGAATACCCTGTTCGCCGGCTATGAGCCCTACCGCGGCGAGGTCGTGATGAGATTTACCGGCTCCCTGGTGGCCTCCGAGGCGGGCGAGACTACCCGCTACGGTCTCTACAAGACCCAGGAGCGCGGCCAGATGTTCGTCGGCCCCCAGACCCAGGTCTATGAGGGCATGATCGTGGGCGAGAACCCCAAGAACGACGATATCGCCCTCAACCCTTGTCAGACCAAGCACATGACCGCCGTCCGCTCCACCGGCGCGGATGAAAAGCTGCTCCTGACTCCCCCCCGGATCTTCACCCTGGAGGAGGCCATCGAGTACATCAACGACGATGAGCTCATTGAGGTCACCCCCAAGTCCATCCGTCTTCGCAAGGTGATTCTGGACACCGAGACCCGCATGAAGGAAATGATGAAGAAGCGGAGAGCCCTGCAGGGGAAGTAATCGCAAGGAAAAAGACATGGTCGGTTCTCTCTGCATTTTTAGCAGCGAAATGGCAGTCACAAAAATATCGGCAGAGAACTTGTTTTCTCTGCCGATTTGTGTTATAATGGTGCTAACAAAAAGCCTCCCTCCGGGAGGGAGGCCTTAGGATGCGCGTACCCTTAGGGGGATGGGCTTTGCCCTGTGCCTTTGTAAATACAAAGGCGAAACTGGCGATAAAGCAGAGCAATGGATAAGAATGCTTATATACGGGGGTGGTGTAATTTTGGATAAAGAAATATTAGGAAAACTGTTGACAGTTTCTTTGACAAAATATAATTTTAAAAATTATGGTTCAAAACTTTTTTATTTGGAGTTGAAAGATTCTATTATTATCTTGAAACAAACCGTGTACAATGGTGGAGCAGAAATATATTTAAGCATTATCATAAAAGAATGTCATCCCGAAATCGGCAAGATTACTAAAAATGTTCTAAATGATTGTTTGTTGATAGATACATATACTTCTAATAAATTGTTTTACAAAACGCTTGACGGCTATCATTGGAATTTTTCCGATATAGACACAGAAGAATTCGATAAAACGATAGATGGATTTTATGATGAAAATATAAAGCCTTTTGAAATAGGTTATCATAACGGCATAGAGCATTACAACGAGCTATATTCAAAAATCAACTATGGGCATCAAATCAAATTATTTAAGGATTCTGCCGAAAAAGTAAACCATCCTGAACTTGCTTCACACATAGGTCACGAATGGTTTTTATCGGATTATTATTACCTTGTATATGGGTGTAACATCGATTCAAGATTTGTTAATTCTAATACCGAAAAGTACATCATTGAAAATGTTATAGAAAAATCTCCTGAAGAATTAAAGAGCAAGGATTTGACGAAATGGCGTAACGAGCGTTGCAAGGAAATATTTATCTCCAAAAAAATGTGGCGCAGATTTGGATATGGAATTACATTCCCTTTCATTGACGGAAAGCCTCTGAAATTTTTCGATACTGATATAAAAAACGGAAAACCAATACAAATATACATAAACGAGGAAACCGGTGAAATATATCATTGCGTAATTATAGACAAGTCTAATCCAAATGGTGTAAAATATGAAATTTACAAAGCTTAATGGGATTTATTGAATCACGTTTCCAAATAACAACCCCGACAGACCTCCAAAATCTGTCGGGGTTAATTATTTACTGCAGAACATTTTTCCTATCCGTAGGGGCGTTCTGTGAACGCCCGCGGGCGAACGCAGTTCGCCCCTACCGTGCGTTATACAATTTCTCCGCTAGGAATATCTCTCCTTGGCCATGTCTTTTATGTGCTCAAATACAAACAATGGTTGTATCTGAAACAACTATTTGCTAATTGTTTTTTCAGATGATGTATGCTATAATGACATTACACCGGTGAAACATATTGCAAGGAGGAACTTTTATGCAACTGAATTTAGGAACCAAGATCCGCGAGCTTCGCCGCCGCGACGGGCGCACCCAGGAAGCTCTGGCAGAGGCGCTGGGCGTGACCTCCCAGGCGGTATCTCGCTGGGAGTCGGGCGGGAGCTACCCCGACATGGAGATCATGCCGTCTATTGCCAATTATTTTGGGGTGAGTATTGACGAGCTGTTCGGGTATCACAGTACGCGGGAAAGAAAGATCGATGCCATCATCAAAAAAGTAGAGGCGTACAATTTAAGATACAGAGCTGACGGAGAATGGTTTGACGAATGCATCTCCATTCTTCGTGAGAGTCTTGCGGAATTCCCGAAGAACGAACGACTACTTCTGGCTCTGGCCGACGTGCTCTCGGAGGCGGGATGGAGGCGCGACGGAGAAAGGCTCTACTATGATGACGAAGGGTATATGCAGCACGATCACGAAAAGCACAGACAAAACAACGCTTGGGCGGAGTCTGTCAAGATCTGCGAATATCTGGTTGACAATGCCGAAAACAACTCGACTGTGACAAAGGCTATATCGATTCTGGTGTTGCTATACAGAAATATCGGTGAATACGATAAGGCGATCTCCTATGCAGAGCGAATGCCTGAACTGCAAAAATGCCGCGAATATCTGCTCACCGATGCAACCGACGGAAAACAAGAGGCAGAATACATCGGAGAATTCCTGCTCAAATCTGCCAAGGAATTCTCCGAGCAGCTTGTTTTTGGCTTGATCGTGAACCTGAACAATTTCAATACCGATATGCCTATTTGGAAGGTCAAGGGTGCAATCGGCATATTCGATTTGATCTGCGATGATGGGAACTTGGGCGCATATCATAATTTCGTATCCAAGCTGTATCTCTATCTTTCAAGATTACAATGGGAACGGGGGTATCATGAGGATGCCTTTGCTTCACTGGATGATGCACTGAAGCACGAAAGAGCGTACGAAAAACTTATGGATGGCGAGGAGCATACACTCACGGCATCGCTGGTGTCATTTGTGAAATATCGTATTGACGCTCCTGAGGGCTCCGTCAAGGAACTCCCCTTTGATTGGCCATTCTGGTGCTATCCCGATTTTGATCAGGTCGAGAAAGAAATCAAGGCTGATCCCCGATGGAATGAGTGGGTCGCAAGAACCCAAGCATAATCTGCGTTCTGCTTTAAGCCCCGCCTTGGCGGGGCTTATCCCATTTCAGGGAGTAAATACATGCCTCTCCACCCACCCGCACCCCGCGCACACGGGAATCGAGAGCAGAACCCACCGCACTGAGGCGTAGAGGCTGATCTGCCCCCACAGGTGGACGGCGTGTCCCGAATAGTCCCAGATGCCGAGATGCAGGCGGAGGTTGAGCAGATACCCAGCCGCCAGCTCCACCGCCGTGATGATTGCCGCAGCCGGTAAAGCACGAAGTAAGAGGGGGGCTTGACGCAGGCGGCGGTTCATATAATAGATGGCCAAAAGGCACACCCCGCCGCAGACCGCCATGGTCCAATGGGAAAAACCCCGCAGGAGGACTTCCAGGAGATAGTAGAGCGCGCCCCCCGCTGAGAGCAGGAATACGGGGGCGGCAAAGCGGGAGGGGGAAGAAGGGGGAGTGTGGGTCA
>JAZSBH010000054.1:0-3783 GCA_045602325.1 Eubacteriales bacterium
CACGGGGTCTTAGGAAGCCAAGTTAAGGTGCCAACCCCTTGGCTCACAGAACGACATGGCTACGATCCGACTTGGTGTCGGGGCGGTGGAAGGGGATGCGGCGGATGCTGATGATATCGGGCTCGCCCACGCAACCCGTCAGCCGTACCATGGCGAGGTAGAGCTGCGCCTCGATGCAACCGCATTCGGCGGCGGTCTTCATGTATTCGTACCCCTCGGCGGGGTCGCAGGGGATACCTCGTCCTGTGACCAGCATGGCCCCCGCGTTGTAGGCGGCGTCCCCCTCCTCCTCGAAGCGGAGGTAGGTGTAGAGCTCAAAGGCTTTGGCGGGGTCGGGGTCAATGCCGTAGCCGTACTGGAGGCAGTAGGCGTAATTGAAGATGGCTCGGGTGTGGCCGGATTTCAGCCCGTCCTCGAAGATGCGGAGGGCTTCGGTGTAGCGGCCTTCGGTAAAAAGGGCGTTGGCGCGTATTATGGCGTTATCCAGATTCATATTTACTTACGGTAGTATACGTAATGCACCACGATGGTCCGCTCCGCGCCTCCGTGCTCTTTATCCGGCGCGGTGATGACCACGCCGTCATTGGACATTAGGATCCACGCCTGTAGCTGGTCAATGTCGCACCGCAGGATGGTCTCGGAGGGAGTGGAGACGATAAGCTCATCGGTTTCCCGCTTGATGTTGAGGGAGCCGTTGCGTCCGATGACGTCCTCGTTGTCGCCGTGCTTTTCGGTGATGTACTTGATGGGGTAGCCGCAGATTTTCTCGGCCATGTCGTGGCGGAAGCGGCTGGACTCGGGGTTCTTGCTTTTGGTCCAATGGGATATGACCTTCTTGAAAAACGCCATGACAGGCTCCTTTCTTGGGTTCAAATTCGGTTTTGGCGGTGAGGCACCATCTTTGAGGCTCCCTCCGTCACGCCCCTTGGGTGTGCCACCTCCCTCCCGGAGGGAGGCTTTCGGTTGGCGCCAACCTACCGATAAACTCCGATTTACAATTCCATCTTCTCTCCCGTCAAAAACGCATAGGCGGCGGCATATTCCTCGGCGGCCTTCTTGCACCTTGCTGAGTTGGGATCGTATTTCCGGATGCCACGGAGCATGATATTCTTGGGGGTCTCCTCGGGGTCGATAAGCTCCAGGGCGGTCACGTCGTAGCCGTTTGCCTCCAGCTTCTTGAGGCGGAGGGCGTCGGTGGCGGCGTCGCAGAGCTTCTGACGAAGCATGGAGTGTTCCGCGACGAAGGAAAGGGAAGGACTGTTTAGGCGGCGGTTGAGGTCGTGGTGACAGCAGGGGGTGGACAGGATGACCTTGGCGTCCCACTCGGTGGCCTTATTCAGCACGATGTCGGTGGCGATATCGCAGGCGTGGAGGGAGATGACCATGTGCACCGCTCCGCCTTCGGCGTCGTAGGGGAACTCGTAGAGGGTGACGTCCCCGCAGACAAAGGTGAGGCCGTCCATGCCCAGGTTGAGGGCGACGGTATTGCATTCCTCCATGACCTCGGCCTTCATATCCACACCGACCATCCGGACGGTGCGCCCCTTGATGGCGGTGAAGTAGTGATATACAGCAAAGGACAGATAACTCTTGCCGCAGCAGAGGTCGGCGATGTTCAGTGTTCCTTCGGCGGGGAGGTGGGATTCCACGTCGCGTATGAGCTCCAGGAAGCGGTTGATCTGGCGGTATTTGGCCTGCTTCTTATCGTGAACGCGGCCGTTCTGATCGCTGACGCCCAACTCAATCAAGAAGGGCTCGGCCCCCGTCAGGATGCGGCGCTTGACCTTGTCGTTGCCGCCGACGGTGATCTTTTTGGGGATATTGTCCCCTTCCGTCGGGGATCCGTTCAGGTTTTTTTGGATGGAAGCAGCCCCCAAAAGGGTCTCCTTCCCGCTTTTGGAGCGGCGGAGCTCGCAGTTTCCTGCGGTGGTCATGAGGTTGATCTGGTCGAATTCATTTACAAGATCCGTCAGCCTTGCGGGGGCGTCGGTCAGGTTGAGATTTTCGTGGGAAGCTTGAACGGGGCGTTTGCGGTTGACCTCGGTATCTGCCACGTCGGCTACCTGCAGGGTCTCCAGCTGGAGCACGGTTTCCCCCTTGACCCGACGGAGAGTCAGGGTGGCGCGGGAGACGGTCTTGTCGTGAGCTTTGGAGAAGACCGCCTTGGACAGTACCTGTGCCGAGGCGCAGGCGGTTATGAGTGCCACAAGGGTGGCGGCGGGGGCGATGGGTTCCATGGCGGGCTCCTTTCTTTTTTAATTACTTTTTGGCGTTCGGGGTTTCGTCGGTTTCAGCTTGCTTTTTCTTCTTCCCGAAGGAGATCTTCCGTTCGTTTCCATCACGTAGACGCTTGATATTTTCCCGATGCATGAACACCACGGCCAAGGCCATAAGCACCGCCATGATGCAGGCGGTGGGGTTCTGTCCGCCCGAGAAGGCGGTGAGCAGGATAGGGTAGAAAATGAGACCCATGATGGAGCCCAGAGAGACGTAGCGGGTGCCTACCACAATAATGACGAAGATGATGAAACAGAAGAGACAGGAGATGGGGGAGATCATGAGAATGACCATGGCCGAGGTGGCCACGCCCTTACCGCCCTTGAACTTGAAGAAGATGGGGAACATGTGACCCAGCATGACGAACAGACCCGCGATGGCGGCACCGAACTGATCCACATAGCGGAAAGTCTCGTTGGTTGCGGGGTCGGTGAGCACCACGTTGGTGCCCACGATGAGGTAACCCAGACCGACGGCGACGACGGCTTTGAGCATATCGCCCAGCATGGTCATGATGGCGGCCGTGGTGCCGTAGGTGCGGAGCATATTCGTGGTGCCCGCGTTGCCGCTGCCGTGGGTGCGGATGTCGTCGTGGTATTTCTTATTGGAAATGATGAGGCCGAAGTTCACGCTGCCCAGAAGGTAGGGAACCACAATGCAGAGCAGCACGCCTCCTATGGTGATGGCGGTGGCGGCGGCAGTACCGGCTACGTTCAGCGTTTCGATCAGATAGGACACCAGCGTCCATTGTCCGATTCCGTTCATGATATGTCTCCTGTTCCTTGTTTTGGTTTTTGTCGGGGGAGGCTTGGGGTCTTATTTCTTCTTAAAAAGCCGATCCAATCTGGCACGGGCGGCGGCCATGCGGGAAGCTGTTTCGGCCTCGTCGTAGACAGCGGCGGTGATGCGGTTATTTTCGACCGTGCCGGACAGTATATCCGATTCGGCAGGGGCTTTTCCCGTCAGTTGGGTGTAATCGGCGGTAGACAGCCGGTAGATGGTTTCCTCGTCGTCCAAAAGAACTACGGTATTTCCTTCAATGCGATCCACGCAAAGCCACATGGCAAGCTCCTTTCTGCCCGCTTTGGGGGCGTTCGGGTGGGATTTCGACAGATATTCATTTTATTATAGCACAGATCGCAGGTTTTTGCAAGGGCTTCGTCAATATTTCGATTGTAATTCGATTGAGAATCAATAAAAAAAGAGGAGACCTTGCGATCAATGTCATTAAGTTAAGAAAAGAACCAAGTTCAGAAATGGACTTGGCTCTTTTTTTGCAAAAAAGTTAAAGAATTTTTGAAAAAGGGGTTGACAAAAAGGAAAAAGTGTGCGGGCGATTTTATTAGCAAGCTAATAAACTCTTCCCTTGTTGGCATCCAAATAACCCCCCAGTTCTACTGGGGGAGCCGAAAGCGAGCGAAGCGACAATAAAAAGGGCGAGCTACAAGCAAGCCCGAAGCAAAAAGTATTGAAAAGAGTTAAACCTCCGAGTATAATGTAACTGGG
>JAZSBH010000055.1:0-36238 GCA_045602325.1 Eubacteriales bacterium
CGCCACCGTGGACGGGCTCTTGGAGCTTTTGGAGATTTTTAAATGAAAAATTGCGATTTGTAGGGGAGCGAGAGGAACGCCCGGGGAAAAACTTCTTGAAAGAAGTTTTTCCCCGAACCCCCTTTCAAGAACTTTCAAAAAGATATATTTATTAATGCTTTTTTGAAAGTTTTGAAGGTTCCAAAGGGACTTTTTCAAAAGTCCCTTTGGCGGGGTGCAGGGGCAGAGCCCCTGCCCGATAAACCCAAATTTGAAAATTCCATCCCTTCACCGAAAATTCATACAAACAAGTAGTCTTTTTTCCGTAACCCCTTGCATTTTTTCGCGAAATGTTATATAATATAAGATGTATATTTATAGACAGGAGGCGGAACATGAAAAAACTGCGTATCGGACTGGTTGGCTTTGGTTTTATGGGCAAGACCCATTTGTGGTCGGTAAAGAATCTGCCTTTCTTCTATAAAACAGCAGAGCTGGCCTTTGAGGCCGAGGTGGTGGCAGTATGCGCATCCACCCTTGAAAAAGCCCGGGCGATGGCCGCGGAATACGGGATCCCCAAGGCTGTTGCGACTGCCGATGAGATCATTGCAGATCCCACCATCGACGTGGTGGACATCTGCTCCCCCAATCCCTATCACTTCAAGGTCGCCAAGGCCGCCATTTTGGCGGGCAAGCACGTGCTCTGTGAAAAGCCTCTCACGGTCACAGCCGCTGAGGCAAAAGAGCTGGCTACCCTGGCCGAAGAGCATGGCGTGATCTGCGGAACCGTGTTCAACAACCGATTCCTCGCCCCCGTTATGCGTGCCCGTCAGCTCATGGACGAGGGCAGACTGGGGCGCATCCTTTCCTTTGATTTCTCCTATAAGCATAACTCCTGCATTGACCCCGAGCGCCGCGTGGGCTGGAAACAGACCGCCGAAGCAGGCGGAGGGACCTGGTACGATCTCGGCCCCCACGTGGTAGATCTCTGCCATTACCTGTGTGGGGAGCTGTCCTTTGTACTGGGTAAATCCCAGATAGCCTTCCCCACCCATCTGAAGGCCGACGGCACGGTATGGGAGACCGATGCCGACGAGGCGTTTTACCTCATCTGCGGCACCAAGGAGGGAGCCGTGGGCACCATCACCACATCCAAACTGACCCAGGGTGCGAATGATGAATTGACCTTCTCCATCATCGGAGAGCGCGGTTCCTTGTCCTTCTCCCTGATGGATCCCAATTATTTGAGCTTTTACGATGCCACCGCCGTGGGTTCTCCCATGGGCGGAGTACGGGGCTACACCCGCATCGAGTGCGTGGGGCGGTATCCTGCCCCTGCGTCGGGCTTCCCCGCCATCAAGGCTCCCCAGGGGTGGTTGCGCGGACATATCGGCTCTATGGCAAACTATCTGTCTGCGGTGGCAAACGGGACTCCCTGCGACCCGTCCTTCACGGACGGGGCATACGTCCAAACCATACTGGAAGCCGCTCTGGAGAGTGACCGCATGGGGCAGGAGGTGCGCCTATGCTGACCATCGGATTGACGGGCCCCAGCGGCGCGGGAAAGGGCACGGTTGCTTCCCTGTTCTCCCGCTATGGGGTTCCTTCCATTGACACCGATGCCGTCTATCACGCCCTTTTGATCCCCCCTTCTACCTGTCTTGATGAGCTGTCTCGACGCTTTGGTAAAGAGATTCTGATGCCTGACGGCACACTTGACCGAAAAGCATTAGCCGCGGTGGTATTCGCTCCGGGGCATGAGGCGAACCTGGCGGATCTCAACAGGATCACCCATCGGCACGTCCTTTCCGAGGTACGCCGTATGCTCGCCATCCACGAAGAGCAGGGTAAGCCCGCCGTTCTGGTGGATGCGCCCCAACTCTTTGAGTCGGGCTTTGATACCGAGTGCGATTTCATTTTGGCGGTTTTAGCCCCCCGTAACGTACGGCTTACCCGCATCATGGCGCGGGACGGACTGGACGAGGCACGGGCAACGGCACGGCTGGATGCGCAGAGATCCGACGATTTTTTCCGCAAGCACGCGGACGCCATACTGGTCAACGACGGTGCCGAGGCGGATATGAACGCCGAGGTGCACCGTTTGCTTTCCAAATGGGAGGTGCTTCCATGAAGCTTGACCTAAAAAATCCCCGCCGCGGAGTCGTGATCGTCTTTTTGGCGGTGGCGGCCATCGGCCTTGGCTTTTTGTCTGATTTCATCATCACCTGCTTTGAAAAGAACGCCTATCCCCGGGAGTACACCGAGTACGTGGATCTGTACGCCGAGAAGTACGGTGTACCCGAGACGGTGGTCTACGCTGTGATCCACACCGAAAGCAGTTTTGATTCGGGTGCCGTGTCCAGCGCAGGTGCGGTGGGGCTGATGCAAATGCTCCCCGAAACCTTCGAATGGCTGACCGATGAGATCCTGTTTGACCATCTGGAGAGCGGCATGCTCTACGATCCCGAGACCAATATCAAATACGGAACCTACCTTTTGTCCCGCTACTACGACCGCTACGGCGACTGGGAGCTGGTCTTCGCCGCCTACAACGGCGGTCCCGGCAACCTGGACGAGTGGTTGGAGGATCCGGAATATTCCGACGGCGAGGGAGGACTGAAACAGATCCCCTTCCGTGAGACACGGCAGTACGTGAAAAAAGTCGCGGATGCGTGGGATATGTACGAGCGGTTGTATGGCGAGGAGTATGAAGCCGAGACTGCCAAGTAAAAACAAAACCACAAAATCATATCATGAAACGAGGATAAAAAATATGTCTGACAAGAACATCTCCACCGAACTGGAAGCCCGTCTGGGTTACAAAAAGACCAATTTCTACGAGAAGGCAGACGAGGCCGCTATCAAGGCTGTTTACGATTACGCCGAGGATTACAAAATCTACCTTAATCATGCCAAGACCGAGCGCGAGGCGGTTACCGTCTCCATCGCCATGGCTGAAGCTGAGGGATACGTTCCCTACACCCTGGGTATGCCCCTGCAGGTCGGCGGAAAATACTACTACAACAACCGTGGCCGCAACCTGTATCTGTTCCGCGTAGGCTCTGAGCCCATCAATAACGGTATCCGCATCGTGGCCTCCCACGTGGACGTGCCCCGCATCGATGTCAAGCAGGCTCCTCTCTACGAGGACGGCGGTATGGCCTTCTTCAAGACCCACTACTACGGCGGCATCCGCAAGTACCAGTGGGTGACCATTCCCCTGGCTCTTCACGGTGTGGTAGTGAAGGCTGACGGCGAGGTAGTCAACGTCTGCATCGGTGAGGATCCCGCCGATCCCGTGATCTACATCAACGATCTGCTCCCTCATCTGGCGAAGGATCAGTCCGCAAAGCCCCTGGGATCCGCCATTCCCGCCGAGGGCTTGAATCTTCTGATGGGCTCCCGTCCCTACCCCGGCTGTGAGAGCGGCAACGCCATCCGTCTCAACGTCCTGGCTCTGCTCCACGAAAAGTACGGCATTACAGAGGAGGATTTCCTCTCCGCCGATCTCTCCGCCGTTCCCGCAGGTAAGGCCCGCGACGTGGGTCTGGATCGCTCTCTCATCGGAGCCTACGGTCATGACGACCGCGTTTGCGCCTATCCTTCCCTCACCGCTCTGTTCGGTACCGACGACGCCATCCACACCGCCATGGTCATTCTGGCCGACAA
Source organism: Eubacteriales bacterium (assembly GCA_045602325.1). Taxonomy (GTDB): domain Bacteria; phylum Bacillota; class Clostridia; order Oscillospirales; family CAG-272; genus CAMEON01. The sequence continues at coordinate 3,649 of JAZSBH010000055.1, forward strand.
GGAGGAAATCGGCTCCGAGGGCAACACGGGTATGCAGTCCGAGCTTCTGACCGACCTCATTGCCGAGATCACCACCGCTCTGGGCGGTAACTTCGCCACGGTCAAGGCCAACTCCAAGTGCCTGTCCTCCGATGTGGCGGCCTGCTTTGACCCCAACTTTGCCGAGGTCTATGAGCGCCGTAACACCGCCCTGCTCAACTGCGGCGTGGCCATGTCCAAGTATACGGGTCACGGCGGCAAGAGCGGCACCAACGATGCCCCCGCTGAATTTGTGGCGTGGATCCGCAAGATCCTGGCCGAGGCCGGCGTAGTTTGGCAGGCAGGCGAGCTGGGCAAGGCGGATCAGGGCGGCGGCGGCACCGTGGCCAAGTTCATCGCCAAGCACAATATCGAGACCGTTGACCTGGGTGTGCCCGTCATCGCCATGCACGCGCCCTACGAGATCATTTCCAAAGCGGATCTGTATACCGCGCATCAGGCGTTTGAGGCGTTCTTTAAGGCTTAAGAGCGAGGGGAACGCAAGGGGGCTTTGCCCCCTTGACCCCCACCTAAACCCTTTTTGAAAAAAGAGTTTAAGATTCCCAAAAACTTCAAAAGGATTCAACCATGTTTGAAAAGCTTATTCCCATCGCCGCCAAATACGAGGACATCGAGTTCCGTCTCTCCCTTCCCGAGACGGCAGTCGATCCTGCGGTGTACACGGCGCTCATCAAGGAATATCATAATTTAACCCCCTTGGTAGAGGCCTACCGCCTGTATCGGGGGCTGGAGGATGCCCGCGCAGAGGCGCTGGAGCTGGCCTCCCTGGGGGACGACCCCGAGCTGAGAGCTCTGGCCGAGGACGAGGCCGAGATGCTGAAGGACAAGCTCACAGAAGCCACCGACGAGCTGCAAAAGCTTCTGATCCCCAAGGATCCCGAGGACGATTGCTCGGTCATCATGGAGCTTCGCGCCGGAACGGGAGGCGAGGAAGCCGCATTGTTCGCGGCGGATCTTTTCCGAATGTACAGTATGTACGCCCAGAGCAACGGCTTCAAGGTCAGTGTGACCTCCGCCAACGAAACCGAGCTGGGAGGCTACCGCGAGATCACCTTCCTGGTAGAAGGCAAGGGCGCGTATTCCCGTTTCAAGTTTGAGTCGGGCGGACACCGTGTTCAGCGCGTGCCCGTAACCGAATCCCAGGGGCGCATTCAGACCTCTGCCGCTACGGTGGCGGTGCTTCCCGAGGTCAAGGACGTGGAGATCGAAATCAAGGACTCCGACCTGGTCTTTGAATCCTGCAAGTCCAGCGGCGCGGGCGGTCAGCACATCAATAAGACCGAATCCGCCGTACGACTGACCCACAAGCCTACGGGCATCGTCATTGAGTGTCAGCAGGAGCGTTCCCAGTTCCAGAACAAGGACAAGGCGTTGGAAATGCTGCGTGCCAAGCTCTACCACATCAAAAAGACCGAGCAGGACGAGGCACGCGCCTCCGCGAGAAAGTCCCAGGTGGGCTCGGGAGATCGAAGCGAAAAGATCCGCACCTACAACTACCCCCAGAGTCGAGTCACCGATCACCGCATCGGGTTTTCCATCTACGATCTGGACGGGTTCATGAACGGCAATATTTCCGCTATGATCGAGGCCCTCACCGCCGCAGATACCGCAGAAAAGCTCAAACAACAGGACACGGAATGACTATGCATACAAAAGTTATCAAGATCACGGATGCCGATAAGGCCGTAGCCGAGCTCAAGGAAGCCGCCCGCATCCTCCGCGAGGGGGGCTTGGTGGTGTTCCCCACCGAGACGGTATACGGCTTGGGGGGCAACGGACTTTCAAGGGAATCGGCGGAAAAAATCTACGCCGCGAAAGGCCGTCCCTCCAATAATCCCCTCATCATTCATATTCACGATCCCGCCGAGGCGGACAGGTACGCCCACGCGGGTGACCTGTACAACCGTCTGGCGGCGGCCTTCATGCCGGGGCCTCTGACGGTGATCCTGCCCAAGCGGGACTGCATTCCCTACGCCACCACTGGAGGGCTGGACACCGTGGCGGTGCGTTGTCCCGACCATCCCATCGCCCACGCACTCCTGAAGGAATGCGATTTTCCCGTGGCCGCCCCTTCGGCCAATCTGTCGGGTAAGCCCTCCCCTACCTTGGCAGAGCACGTCATTGCCGATCTGTCGGGCAGAGTGGACACGATCATCGACGGCGGGGAGAGCGATATCGGTCTGGAATCCACCATCGTCAAGATCGACCGTGACAAGGAGGGGGAGTATCTGACCCTGCTCCGTCCCGGTGCGGTCACCGCAGATGCCCTCACCTGCGTATGCGAGCGGGTGGTCATCGCCCCCGCGGTGCTGGAACAGCTCAAGGAAGGAGAACGTCCCCTGTCTCCGGGCATGATGTACAAGCATTACGCCCCCACCATCCCGCTCGTGCTGCTCGATGGCACCCCCGAGGACGTACTGGCTTTCCTGCAAAGGGAGCAAGCAAGCAAATCCTGCGCCATTCTCTGTTACCTCGAGGAAATGCCTCACTTGAAGGACGAGAACCTTTTCCCCGTCGGAGGAAAGAACGATCTTACTACCCAGGCCCACTGCTTGTTTTCTCTCCTCCGTGAGGCGGACAAGACGGGCGCATCCATCATGTACGCTCATCTTCCACCTCGCGACGGGCTTGGTCTGGCTCTCTACAACCGCATGATCCGCGCCGCCGCACACACCATTCAAAAGGTTTCATATACCGCCAAAAGCTGAATTGAATTTGAAAAATACAGGAATAGGATTATAGATTTATGGCAAAGAAGAAAAAAGCACCTGTGATTGAAGAGCTCCCCCCCGCGCCCATACGGTATCAGCCCATTACCGAGACCCTGGAGACCAACTACATGCCCTACGTCATGACGGTTATTGTCTCCCGCGCTATCCCCGAGATCGACGGCTTCAAGCCCTCCCATCGAAAGCTGCTCTACACCATGTACCGCATGGGACTCATGAACGGCCCCCGTATGAAATCCGCTAACATTGCGGGTCGAACCATGGCCATCCATCCCCACGGTGACGCAGGTATCTATGAGACCATGGTGCGTCTGACCCGTGACTACGAAGCGCTCCTTCACCCCTTCGTGGACTCCAAGGGTGCCTTTGGTAAGCAGTATTCCTCCAACATGAAGGCCTCCGCGCCCCGTTACACCGAGGCGAGACTCGAGCCCTTCTGCGCCGAGATCTTCCGAGGCATCGACAAGGACGCCGTGGACATGGTGGACAACTACGATGGCACCATGCAGGAGCCCGTCCTGCTCCCCACCACCTTTCCCAACGTCCTGGTCACCCCCAACATGGGTATCGCCGTCGGTATGGCCTCCAACATCTGCCCCTTCAACCTGGCGGAGATCTGCGACGGTACCATTGCCATGCTGAAAAAGCCCAACATCACCACCGAGCGGCTCATGGAGCTCATCAAGGGCCCGGACTTCCCCGGCGGCGGTCTGCTCATCTACGATCAGAACCAAATGCGGCAGGTTTTCGAAACAGGAGTGGGTCCCGTGAGACTCCGCGCACGCTACCGCTACGACAAGGACGCCAACTGCATTGACATTCTACAGATCCCCTACTCCACCACCATTGAGCAGATCATTGACAAGATCGCCGATCTGGTCAAGGCAGGCTCCCTCAAGGAGGTCACTGATTTCCGCGATGAGATCGACCTCTCGGGCTTCAAGCTGACCCTGGATCTCCGTAAGGGAGTGGATCCCGACAAGCTCATGACCAAGCTCTTCAAGGTGACTCCCCTGGAGGACAGCTTCAAGTGCAATTTCAACGTGCTCATTGATTCAGCCCCCCGTCAGATGGGTATTGCCGAGATTCTGCGGGAGTGGATCTTCTTCCGCATGGGGTGCGTCCGCCGCGAGCTGACCTTCGATCTGGGCAAGAAGCGGGACAAGCTCCACCTCCTGGAGGCACTGGCCAAAGTACTTCTGGACATTGATCTGGCCATCAAGATCATCCGCAAAACCGAGAAGGAGGAAGAAGTTATTCCCTCCCTGATGAACGGCTTTGCCATCGACGAGGTTCAGGCCAACTACATCGCCGAGATCAAGCTCCGCCACCTCAACCGCGAATACATCCTCAACCGCATCGCCGAAATGGAGAGTCTGCGGAAGGAGATCGCCGAACTGGAGGCCATTTTGGGCGACGATCTCAAGATCAAGGCCTACATCGCTGCCCAGCTTACCGAGATCAAGAAAAAGTACGGCAAGCCCCGTATGACTCAAATCATGGATGCGGGCGAGGTCAAGGTCTACAACGAAGAGGAGTCCGTGGAAAACTTCCCCGTCAAGCTCCTGTTCACCCGCGACGGCTACTTCAAGAAGTTTGCCATCAATCCCCGCGTGCAGTTCGTCCTGGAGGATCAGAAGCTCAAGGACGGCGACGAGGTAGTGCAGGTACTGGATGCCGAGAACAAGGACAATCTGGTGTTCTTTACCGACAAGTGTCAGGTATACCGCGCCTCGGTCAACGATTTTGAGTCCCTGAAAACGGCCTCTATGCCGGATTTCGTTGCCACCAAGCTGAAGATGGACGACGGTGAACGCCCTGTATTCATGGAGATCCGAAACGAGTATCCCGAGGGGGAGAATTACGTCTTCCTCTTTGCCAACGGCAAGGGTGTACGCGTGCCCGTGACCGCCTACGTGACCAAGGGTACACGCCGAAAGCTGACGGGTGCTTACTCGGATGCTTCCCCTCTGGTAGCGGTATTCCGGGACACTGACAAGCACCCAATCGACCTTCTGATGATCTCCTCGGCGGATCGTGCCATTCTCATCAAGTCCGCCCTGATCCCCGCCAAGACCACCCGTACCTCGGGCGGTGTCCAGCTCCTGACCCTCAAGAAGGGACAAACCCTGGCCAAGGCACTCTCGGACTTCGGAGACAGTTATCAAAACGTCAAATCCTACCGCAAGCTCAAGATCCCCGCAACGGGGACTCTGCTTGAGGAGAAAAATATTGAGATCCAGCAAATCAAGATCGACACATAAAAGGAGATATACGTCATGAACACCAACAAGCAAAAGCTCTTCGCCCGTATTATGGCTATCGTACTCAGCGCCCTTATGGTGGGCTCGGGTCTGACCATGATCATTTCCCTGCTCATCCACTTCCTGGGTGCGTAAATCCTTCCCATCCCCCACGGCAAGACAGCATCGAAAGACGGGCGGCACGTCCCGTCTTTTGGTGTATCCGTACAGGAACGAAACAGTCCCTTCACGCATAGAATTTGTTGTGTGCAGTAGTAAATGGGGCAATTTTGGGTTATGCTATGGAGGGATGAAATTTCACAAAAAAGGACGCGACCTATGACCATTCACATTCCGGCTGAATACGACGGCAGACTGCTTCGTTCCTACCTGAAACTGACCCTGGGGCTGTCGACAGCGGTATTGGCAAAGCTGAAAAATCACGAGCGTGGGATCCTTGTCAACGGCGAGCGGGTGACGGTGCGCTACGTCCTCCGGACGGGTGACGTACTGGAGCTTCAGGATCGCGACACCGCCGAGACAGCCACCGAGCACGTCATTCCCTGTGAGCTCCCCCTGTCGGTACTCTACGAGGACGACCACGTGATCGCCCTGAATAAGCCTGCTGATATGCCCACTCACCCCTCCCACGGCCATCTATGCGATACCCTGGCCAACGCACTGGCATACCGCTATGCCGAGGCCGACGAGCCTTTCGTATTCCGTCCTTTGGGGCGGTTGGATCGCAACACCAGCGGTGTGGTGGTGGCGGGCAAGACCCGTGCCGCCTCGGGGTGTCTTGGGCGATCCTTGAAGAACGGTGAGGTGACCAAGCGGTACGTGGCTATCCTGGTTGGCGAAATGCCCGATGACAGGGTCGTACATACCCTGGCAGCCCCCATATACCACCCCAATGCCCGCTGTGACGGCTCTCTCGGCAGTATCAAACGAGCCGTGGGGAGTATAGACACCGACGGTGCGGTATACGCCGAGACCCATTATCGAGTACTGGCCGTGGGCGGTGGGTATACCCTGGTGCTCTGCCAGCCCGTGACGGGACGTACCCATCAGCTACGGGTACACTTTTCCCATCTGGGACATCCTATTCTGGGGGACGACGTCTACGGAGAGCCTTCCCCTCTGATCGGCCGTCATGCCCTGCACGCACTGTCCCTGTCCTTCCCCCTGCCCTTCTACGGTATGCGGGAGGACGTTGCGAAAGGCACCACTCCTCTCACGGGACCGGATCCGGCTCTCCCCCTGAACACTCCCACCCCGGACGGCTATCTGCATACATGGGCGCCTCTGCCTGCGGACATGCGGGATCTGCTAGCCACCCGATTTCCCGAATGCCCTCTATGTACAGAATCACCCATCGCCGGAATACTGAAAACCTTAAGCCTTGCCTGATTCCTCTCCTCCATCGTTTATCGCTTATCGCTTATCGCTTATCGCTTATCGTTTATCGCTTATCGTTTAATGTTTGAAAGGACGAATGCCCACGCATGAAAAAGCCCTTTACGTCAAAAAAAGAAAGCCCTCCGGATCCCACGCCCCCCTCCAAGCCCCCGAAACCCTGTGTTTCCGCCGCGGAATTTGCCACCCTCTCTCCCGACGGTCAAAAGCTCTATCGCCCCGTAGATCCCAAATACGAGCGTCTGCCCGTGGTTTGCTGGGCACTCTACGGTTTGGCCGCGATCTGTGCCGTGCTCTATATCGTCATGATGAACAGCGTGGTCTTTTCCGATTGGTTCAACGAGACGGTGAGCGCATTTTTGCGAACGGTATTTGCCGCGCTGACCTCCTGGATCCCCTTCTCGGTGGGCGAGCTGGTGATCTGGATGATCCCTCTCACCCTGTTCCTGGTGCTCCGTCACGCCATCCGCCGCCGTTGCGACACCTGGCGTTCTGCCATGGTATATATCGGTATCCTTATGTCGGTCGTTGTCACCCTGTTCTCGGTCTTCGTGCTTAACTTCGCCGCAGGTTACCGAAGCAGTACGCTGGATGACAAGCTGGAATTGGATCGGGAGAAGGTCTCCGCCCAGGAACTGTACGACACCGCCGTCATCCTCATCGACGCCATCAATCGGGAAACGTCCGAGATCGAGTTCTATCAGGACGACTTCTCCATCATGCCCTACTCTCTGGAGGATATGAACGACAAGCTGGCTGTAGCGTATCGGGATTTTGCCGGCGAGCACGACTTTATGACCCACGTGGACAGCCGTGTCAAGCCCGTCCTGGTCAGTGAGGTCATGTCCTATATGCACATCACGGGGGTCTACTCCTTTTTTACGGGAGAGGCCAACGTCAACGTGAATTTCCCCGATTACACCATCCCCTATACCGCCGCCCACGAGCTGGCGCATCAACGCGGGATCGCCCGAGAGGACGAAGCCAACTTCGTAGCCTTTCTGGTCTGCATCGGATCGGATGACCCGTATATCCGATACAGCGGATATCTGAACGTCTACGAGTACGTCGCCAACGCTCTGTGGAGTGCGGATAAGGATCTGTATTACAAAGCCGCTGCCCACCTCAATTCCGAGGTCAAGGCCGAAATGACCGCCTATAACCGCTTCTACGACAAATACAAGGAATCCACCGTCAGCCAGGTATCCGGCACCATTAACAATTCCTACCTGCAAAGCCAAGGAACGCCCGGAACCAAGAGTTACGGTATGGTGGTGGATCTGGCGGTAGCCTATTACAAGGATTGAATCAAATGAGGACGTAAAAATCCGATCGAAGCCTTTCGGGAGAAAGTGTTTTCGGTCGGATTTTCCTTCATTTGGTTGCAATGTAAATAATTTGTTAACAGTCTCTGTACGCACTTGCCAAAATTGTGCAAATGTGATATGATAATATTGATATAACAAGCACATCTTTTGATTGAATTTGCATATATTTTTGTTTTATTTGCCGAAAACGCACACCCTTTGACAGTTCCGCTACCGTCAACCGTATCAAGGTATCCCGTGCTTTTCGGTTTTTACTTGTCATTCACCCTCCCACATCTTTGCTTTTGTCAGCGACTGCCTTTCATGGCGGCCGCGATACATATACTTCATGGAAAAACTGTTTGTTCAAGGCGGTCGCCGCCTCAATGGCACCATCGCCATCAGCGGTATGAAGAATGCCGCGCTCCCGATCCTGTTCGCTTGCGCGCTGAATCGCGAGTCCTGTGTGATCCATAACGTTCCCACGGTAAGCGATATTACCACCACGCTGGAGATCCTGGTCGCCATGGGCTGTAAGATCACCCATCTGGCTCCCAACACCGTAGAGATCAACGGTGCAGGCTTCCGCGTAGGTTCTTCCCCCGATAAGCTGGTGGAAAAGATCCGCGCCTCCTCCTACCTTATGGGTGTGGAGTTAGGTCGTGAAGGCCGTACCCGCATCGCCTACCCCGGCGGCTGTAAGTTCGGTTCTGCCCGTCCCCTGAACTACCATACCCGCGCCTTTGAGATCATGGGTGCCGAAATGGAGGTTACGGGTCAGGGCTTCTTCGGCGAAGCTCCCGAGGGAATGCACGAGGGCAAGATCATTCTGGACATGGCCTCCGTCGGTGCTACCATCAACATCATCCTGGCCGCCGTCCTGACCCCCGGCACTACCGTGATCGGCAACGCCGCCCGCGAGCCTCATATCGTGGCGCTGGCGAATTTCCTCAATATGTGCGGCGGCAAGATCCTGGGTGCAGGAACCTCCGAGATCCGCATTGAGGGCGTACGCAAGCTGCACGGCTGCTCCTATACCATCATTCCCGATATGATCGAAGCCGGTACCTATATGTGTGCCGTAGCCGGTACGGGCGGATGCGTTACCTTGACGGGCGTCATCATCAAGCATTTGGAATCCATCATCAGCAAGCTGTCCGAAATGGGCGTGGTCTTCGAAGAAGGAGAGGATTCCATCACGGTAAGCTCCAACGGCGTTCTGCGCGGTACGCAGATCACCACCGCCATCTACCCGGGCTTCCCTACCGATATGCAACCCCAGTTCGGCGTTCTCCTGTGCGTGGCTCAGGGTATGAGCACCATCAACGAAAAGATCTGGGACAACCGCTTCGCTTATCTGGATGAGCTCATTCGCATGGGTATCACCGTTACCCGTTCCTCCAATACCGCATGGTTCCCCGGCAATCAGAATCTGATGGGCTCCTCGGTATCCGCCACCGATCTGCGCGGAGGCGCGGCCATGGTCATCGCCGGCCTCATGGCAGAGGGCACCACCGAGATCGCCTGCCCCGAATACATCGACCGCGGCTACGATAACCTGATCGGCAAATTGAACAGTCTCGGCGCTTGCATTGAGCGCAGAGAGGTTTTTAATCAGAGCACTCCTTTTTTTGCAAACGCTCGGTCGTGAGTGCCGACTGTTCATCCAATTCCCCTCCGCTTTCCCTGCCCATCATCCGATTTTCGTCTCAATTGAATACAAAAGCACCGCCAAGATCGACTTCAGATCGAGGCGGTGCTTTTTTGGGGCGATTCCCATGCATTGTTATATATTTTGTGATATACCCAAATTTCGACATATCACTTTTTATATGCTCGCGATTCGACATATTATTTTTGATATATGTCCGTTTTCAGCTCTTTTTGGTCATATTTTGTCAGAAAAGCAGATTTCCCGAAGGAGTTTCAACGCGTTCAACGCGTTCTCTCACAGAGAAAATCGTCTGAAACCCTTTGACAAAATGCACAATAAAAAACGCCTTTTTTCAGGAAATCCACTCGGGAATCCGTCAAAAGGCGTTCTATTTTTCAGAATTTCATCCGCATTTGGTACCAAACGTCACCGCCATGCTCGGACTCGGACAGTCCCTCATTCACAAATCCAAATCTCCCGTAATAGGCCAATTTGGCTTGTTTGCAGGTCAGGACAAGTCCTTCCCTGCCCTCCCGTCGGCACTGTTCAACGGCGGTTTTCAGAAGGATCCCCGCGTAGCCTTTACAGCGATGATGAGGGTGGGTCGCCACTCCGAAGATCATCTGCCAGCATCCGTCCGGGTCGTGGAGCGTGGCGTCATGGAACATCTCGTCCCGCAGATCGGGGTGGTTTGTCAGGCTTCCATTGACCATGCTGACCAATTCGCCGTCCAGAAACAGAAGCCAGAATCGATCATGGAATACGGCAAGACGGGCGGCAAAGGAGTCATAGGGCGCAGCCTCGGCAGGTGGGAAGCAGGCGGCCTCCAGATTCGTAATGGCGGCGCAGTCGGATGAGGTAGCAGTGCGGATCAGGATTTCGGGTTGGGACATAGCAGACCTCATTTCTTGTCGATTTGGAGCGTGGATTCGATAGGGATATTGGCTTCGGGGTGTTCTTCCCTACCGTGGATCGGGGTGGTATTCTTCTGACTGCACCCCGCACGGCCTCCGCCGGCACAGGCACAGGCGCAAGCGCATGCACAGGCACAACCGCCGCCGCTTCGCCCGCCTCCGTGATAGCTACCCGTCCCGTTGCGGATGGCCGCGGCGCGGGTGTAGTGAGGATTGTCGCGGCCGTAGGTATGGAGGCGGTGGCCATAGCCTCGAAGGAAGCCGCGGCCGCGGTGGTAGGAGACGATACAATCCACCATATACATCTGCCAGACGCCCAGCAGAAGGATGCCGCCGATCATGAACACGATCATGATGACGCGGTTATCCTTCAAGGCGTTATAGGCTCCGTCCGTCTCCACGGGTGCGTAGGGCAAGGGGGCCTCGGTGGGGGTAAAGGCGGAGGTTGGGTAGTCCACCCTCATGCGAACCGTTCCGCCGCAGTCCAGGCTTCCCCGCCAGACGGCATACCCGTCCTCCACCGCGTCGGCGTTGTGGCCGAGGGCATCCTCAGAGATACGCCACTTGAAGGTGTAGTGCTCCACAGGGATCTCGTTGAACCAGCCGGGGACAAATTCATAAACATAGTGCCCATCCGACTCGGACAGGAGGCGGGGAATCTGAATGGTGAAAGAGAAATTCACGGTCTCGCCCCCGCTATACCCTTCCTTGAAATGGAAGATATGGGAGCAGTAGTCGCCGTCCCGATAGTATTCGTTACTCTCCACGGTGTCGGACACCGAGGCAGAGCGGAGAACGTAATCGGGATGGGGCATACCGATCTCTACCCATGTCAGCTCCTCGGTAGCGTCCAGAGCCGTCCACACGAACTCATATTGGATCTCCAGCGAGCCATCGTCCACGGGTTCAACCGTGATGGTATAGTCCCGTATGATATCCTGCGGGGACGGCTGATAGAAGACGATGACCAGCAGAGCAATCATCTGCAAAGCCACCAAAGCGCAGAGTCCGATGATATCGGACTTGGGCAGAACCCGTTTTTTGCGGATGACCTCCTCAGAGTAGGGATCCTCGACCTTTCCTGCAGCGCGGCGTTTCTTTTGATTGCCCATACTCACACCTCCCCTCTTGTGCGGAAGGGACAGGACAGGGCTTCCCCATCGGTCATGCTCCGCAGTTTCTTACATGCAGGGTGATTCCAGACGCTCTTCCAGTCGTCCCGCAGAACGTGACCCAGATTTGCGTCACCGCCCAACCAACTTTGACAGGGCACCACGGTGCCGTCGGGCGCGATGGCCATATTAGAAAGGCAGGCGCCGCAGGAGGGGATATTCATATCCAGCCCGTCCAGCTTGTCGGCCGGAATGAGTCCGGGGGAGGTGAAGTCCATTTCCATACCGTGGGCATCGCAGAAGGCTTTGGCGGCTTGGACGATCTCGAAAAGCTCGTCAGAGGTCAGATCGTTTTCGGAATACTTCCCTGCCGCACCGCCGGTGCAGATCAGGCCGCTGACCGTGACGAACCGCACTCCGAGATCATGGATAAGATCGAGAGTCCGGGCATAGTCGGCGTTAGCTCGACACAAAGGGGTGTTGACGCTGACGTCCAGCCCCGCCTCCACCGCGCGGCGGATGCCCGCTACGGTGTCAGCATGATGCTCAGCACCCGTCAACTCGTTATGGACAGCGGGGTCAGCGGAATAGAGGGTCACCTGCAGACTGTCCAGGCTTGCGGCTTTCAGCCCCTTCACCATCTCGTCGGTGAGGGCTACGCCGTTTGTATTGAGCCGAGTCACAAACCACTTGGCATAGTCCACCAGTTCCACAATATCGGCGCGAAGGGTGGGCTCTCCGCCTGTAAAGGTGACCATGGGCACACGGGCCTGCTTCAAGCGATCCAGAGCGGTCTTCCACTCAGCAGTGGTCATCTCGGAGGACTTACCGAGGGACTGTCCCGCCGCATAGCAGAACTTACATTTCTGATTGCATTGCCAACGTCCTTCCCCATCGGTCATGGCGGCGACCATGAGATCCATACGATGGGGAGCAGCCATATAGGGAGCATATGCACGGACGGACAGTTTCTCGATATACACGGGAGATCTGCCGCCGCGGGCCACCTCGAAAAGAACGTCCAGAAGATCTTCCAAATCCTCCCTAATGGCCTCACGGCGGATATGGGGATAGATTTTGGACACGGCTCTGACGGTGCTTTCGAAAATGCAGTTCCCTTCCTCCTCGGAAATGGGCTTTCCATCGTAGGCGTTGACCTCGTCTATGAAGGCGGAGAGAATATGGGCCAAGGTATAACCCAGGGGGAGTATGTAGTAGCCATTGAGAATGACAAGGGATTCAGGCTTACCAAACCGACGGTACACGGGTGGGATGAGATGGATACGAACCACGCCGGGGCCTTCGGGGTCAAAGGTGCAGTGCTTCACACCACCCTCCCACGCGGCGCGGCGGGCACGGTTGCTTTTCAGGCTCATGGTGTTTCCTCGATTCTTTGGGAATGGTTCTATTATACAAGGTTTCTGCTCGGTTGTCAAGTCCTGTACCGACAGAAAAACTCCCGAAGCGCAGGCCTCGGGAGTTTCGGTACGGATTTACTGAATGGGCTCAAAGTCCTGCACGCCGTGCTTGCACAGGGGGCAGATGAAGTCCTCGGGGAGCTCCTCGCCCTCGTAGACGTAGCCGCAGATCTTGCAGACGTAGCCACGCTTGCCCTCGGTCTCGGGCTTGGGCTTGACGTTCTCATGGTAGTAGGCGTAGGTCATGGTCTCCACGTCCGAGATGACGCGAGCCTCGGTCACCGAGCAGATGAACATACCGTGGGTGTCCAGATCCACGTACTGCTCCACCTTCAGGGACATGAAGGCGTTGATATAGCGGGGCAGGAAGACCAGGCCGTTATCCGAGCGCAGAGGGGTGCAGTCGGCGAACTTGTCCACATTACGGCCGCTCCTAAAGCCAAAGGCCTCAAAGACCTTGAAGGGCGCATCTACGGTCAGGCAGTTGACGTTCATCTTCCCTGCCTGCTTGATGACGTGATGGGAGTAGTTGGCCTTATTGATGGTCACAGCGATGCGGTTGGGGGTATCGGTGACCTGGGAAACGGTGTTGACGATGAGGCCGTTATCCTTCTTGCCATCGTTGCAGGTGACCACGTACAGGCCGTAGCCGATCTTGAAGAGAGCGGTCATGTCGCTCTTATTGGCGGTCTCGCTCTGCTGGGCGAGGTACTCACGGCAAAGCTCGTCGGCCAGAGCGTTCAGCTGATTGGTGCTGTCCTCATTCAAAGCCGAAAGGATCTTGACGGTATTCTCGGCATAGGTGAGGTTCTTGGACTTCTCCAGCATACCCTTCATGACCTTGGTGGCCATGGGCGCCCAGGAGCCGTTCTCGATAAAGGCCACGGTGCGGTTGGAATAGTTACGCTCGGTAAGGTGGTTGATGAACTCCCGCATGAAGGGGAAGATCTCAGCGTTATAGGTGGTGGTCGCCAGCACCAGCTTGGAGTAGCGGAAGGCGTCCTCCACACACTCGGCCATATCCGAGCGGGCGAGGTCGTTGACCACGACCTTGGGACAGCCGTTGGCACGGAGCTTATCAGCCAGCTTCATGACGGCCTTCTTGGTATTGCCGTAGACAGAGGTATAAGCAATGACGATGCCCTCCTCCTCGGGCTGGTAGGAGGACCAGGTGTTGTAGAGGTTCAGGTAGTAGCCCAGATTCTCGGTGAGCACGGGGCCGTGAAGGGGGCAGATGGTCTGAATATCCAGGGTAGCGGCCTTTTTCAGCAGTGCCTGCACCTGGGCACCGTACTTCCCTACGATGCCGATGTAGTAGCGGCGAGCCTCGCAGGCCCAGTCCTCGTCGGCATCCAGTGCGCCGAACTTACCGAAGCCATCGGCCGAGAACAGCACCTTATCGGTGGAGTCGTAGGTCACCATGACCTCCGGCCAGTGCACCATGGGGGCGGCGACGAAGTGAAGGGTGTGCTTCCCCAGGCAAAGGGTGTCCCCCTCGCCCACCACCATGCCGTTCTCGGAAAAATCCTTGCCGAAGAAATTCTTCATCATGGTGAAGGCCTTGGCAGAGGAAACCACCACGGTGTCGGGGTAGGCCTTGAGGAAGTTGACGATGTTGGCGGAGTGGTCTGGCTCCATGTGCTGGATGACGAGGAAATTGGGGGTACGGCCGCCCAGGACATTCTGGATGTTATCCAGCCACTCATGGGTAAAGTTGGCATCCACGGTGTCCATGACGGCGATGAGCTCGTCCATGATGACGTAGGAATTATAGGACATGCCGTTGGGTACGACGTACTGTCCTTCAAACAGGTCCACTTTGTGGTCGTTGACGCCGACGTAGAAAATATCTTTGGTGATCTGCATAGTTGTCTCCTTGATTTTATTGATGTATTTATTATAACACAAGCGGGGGAATTATGCAACAGGATTTTTGAAATTGGGGAGGATTTCATAAAAAAACCGATCCGCAGATCGGTTTTTTGGAATCAGACTTCAGAGACTTTGACCGTACAGAATCATTTGGCCGATCTGCTCGCCAAAATAGTGGATATACATCATCAGAATCCACGAGGGTCCAAAGCCGATGATGACCACTGCGAGGGCAATCAGAACGTTGAGCCATTTGCGGCGGGCATTGTCCACCGTGAAGAACCACAGGGCTATTGTGATGCACAACAGGATAAACGCCACCAACAGAGAGATCCCCATGGCGGGCATCTCATAAGGGTGATGAGATACATCCCCAAAGAACGCACCATTTGCGCCCATGATCCATATCCCGCAGTGCAGGCAAGCTGTTCCGAACAGGGTACATAGGATGGCGTAGATCAAGGCTTTGACCGAAAACGGGGCGTTGGGTTTGGTATACGTCAGGGCTCGGAGGAATTCCATGGTTTTGCGTCTCCTTTCACAGCAAGATTTTCCTTATTCAAGCATATCCAAAATACAGCAGATTCACAATCACGACCACGACAATAAAGTAGAGCAATGCTCGGAGCAAATTTCGGCCGCCGATCCCGGTTTCGGCTTTCAGAAGGGACAAAAGTATGGACGCGATGACAAAGACTGCCAGGCAGTCAAACTCCACAATGGACATGATACCGGGCAGCTCGCCGTTGGCTTCAAAAAAGATCTTTCCCCCGTAAGCCACCAAGGATAACAGGCAGGTGTGGATATAGCAATACCATCCGTACCCGTCATAAGGCACCAGCTCCTTGAATTTCTTGCGATTGACCACTTTAGGATCGGGGCCATTCAGTTTGTAGTCCTTCAATTTTTGGAACGGATGACGCTCATAGGTCTGAAACGCATCAAAGTAGGCCATGGCGACGAAATCGTGGGTAAGCAGTTTTTTGTTCAGCAGCATCCCCAACGGCACCCACAGCAATATGGCTACGTAGGATCTGAAAAAGAGAAAGCAAACGCTTGCCGCAACGTAGGACAAAAGGAAACACTTGAAGGTCAGAATGTCCACCATGGTGCGTCCCCGCTCGGAAATGACCTTGCGGTGGATCAGGATGCCCAACAGCCGCCACAGAGCAATGCCCGTAAAGATGGCGGCAAAGATCAGAAAGGTCTTGAGAAAAGCGATGGGATCGGTGAAAAGGAAAATATACTTCATCTCACCTGCACGAATCCCAGCTTCTTCTGCACCTTAGACAGGGTTCTGCGTGCCACGTAAGCGGCCTCCTCGGCGCCCTTCTTCATCTGGGCCTCCAGCTGAGTCTTATCCGACATGTAGCACTTAAACTTCTCCTGCACGGGTGCCAGAGCGTCGGCGCAGACCTCGCCCACGGCCATCTTGAAGTCGCCGTAGCCCTTGCCCTCGAACTCGCGCTCGATATCCTCGATGGTCTTGCCGGTGAAGACCGAGTAGATGGTCATAAGGTTATTGATGCCGTCCTTGCCCTCGGCGTACTTCACGCAGGTATCGGAGTCAGTGACGGCACGCTTGAACTTGCGGATGATGGTGTCGCGGTCATCCAGGATGTAGACCACGGCGTTGGTGTTCTCGTCCGACTTGCTCATCTTCTTGGTGGGATCGGCGAGAGACATGATCTTGGCACCGCTCTTGGCCATGATGGGCTCGGGGATGGTGAAGGTGTCGGGATAGATGGCGTTGAAGCGATTGGCGATGTCGCGGCAGAGCTCCACGTGCTGCTTCTGGTCGATGCCCACGGGAACCACATCGGTCTGGTAGAGCAGGATATCGGCGGCCATGAGCACGGGATAGGTAAAGAGGCCCGCATTGATATTGTCGGCGTGCTTGGCGGACTTATCCTTGAACTGGGTCATGCGGGAGAGCTCACCGAAGCCGGTGAAGCAGTTGAGCAGCCAGGCCAGCTCGGCGTGCTCCTTGACGTGAGACTGGACGTACAGAGTGTTCTTCTCGGGATCCAGACCGCAGGCCATGTAGAGAGCCAGGGTCTCGTAGGTGCGGCGGCGCAGGTCGGCGGGCACCTGACGGACGGTGATGGCGTGCTCGTCCACCACGCAGTAGAAGCACTTGTACTGCTCGGAGAAGGCCGAGAAATTCTTGATGGCACCAAGATAGTTGCCGATGGTCAGGTTTCCGCTGGGCTGGACGCCGGAGAAGGAAACGGGGGTGTTCTGGAACATGGGGTTATCCTCACTTTCGATTTTTCATCATGGATTGGAAAATGCCGTAGGGGCGTTCTTTGAACGCCCGCGGGCGCACGCAGTGCGCCCCTACCGTGGGAAAAGGAAAACCCCGACAGAGAGATCAAACTCTGTCGGGGACGAATTTTCTCAAAAATCCGCGGTACCACCCACGATTGAGGGATGCTTCACCTGTTCGGTGCTTCCCTCCTCTTGCTCACATCTTGCGTGAGCGGCGCCTTAACGGTGCGCTACCGTCAGATACTACCCCGAACAGCGATTCTCGCGGTGTTCGGCTCGGTCTGCCCTCGGAAGTCCATTCGCCGTGTCTCTGTCCCGCGTTTCCAGCATCGGCGGGTCTCTATGGCAGAGGGGGACGGGTACTATTCTTCGTCATTGGTTTATGATGGTATATGATAGCACATTTTTTGTGATTTGTCAAGGGGGTTTCAAAAAATTAGATCACCTTGACCGTTCCTCGGCACAGCGTATAGAACGCACCATCAAAGGCCGTCTCCTTGAGCGCCAGCTTGATGGGTGTATTCTCCTCAAACATACCAACGGCGACCTCGTAGTTCCCTGCGGGGATATGGCGGCAGTCCAGTTGGAGCTTCAATGTCTGCTTCTCGTTCGGCATCCACTTGCGGTTGTCATAACCGCGGTTGTCACATTCCACGGGGATGACGTAGTCCTTCCCTGCCGTACTGCGGAAGCGGAAGACCAGATCGTACTTGCGGTAGGCCTTCGCCCAGCCGCGGTTCTCCACGTCCAGCGTCACGATATTGTGGGCGGTGGGGGTGAGGGTGGGGAGGGTCATACCCGTGAGGAAGTACCAGTAGCCCAGGCGGTTGGCGCAGTACTCGGTGAGGTAGTATTCGTTCTTCAGCCAGTCGCGGGGGTAGCCGTGGAAGCCGGCGAAGGTGGCGTGACAACGCTTGAAAGCCTCGATGGCGGTAAATCCGTCGCGAAAGTGGTCGTTGTGGCTGTGGACGTAGCCGTAGTGTTCCATCTCGATGCAGGCGGGAGCGTTCTTCCAGAGCTTATCAAACGCCCAAGGGGTGCGGAGGGTATCGTAGTCGTTGACCTGGGTGTAGTAGTTACAGCACACCGAATCGTCCTGAATACCCAGCCCCCGCTCGTAGGCGTAGTCCAGTATCTCCTGCACCTCGGCCTGTCCGTGGGCGATGCGACAAGAGATATGGTCGTCGTTGCAGAGCACCCAGGTGTCGGGGAAATACTTGGCGTGGAGGTCAAAGTGCTTCTTGACGGTGGCGGGGGGGATGATCTCACCCGTGCCAAAGACGGTGTGTCCCTCGCCCCAGGTGCCCATAGTGCCGATGTCGATGCACTCGATACGGGGATCACCATTGAACTTCTGCCCCAGGGTGTACATCAGCCGCTCCAAGTGGTAGAGGTAGATGGGATCGGCATAGTCGGGCTGGATGGCCCCTGCAGGGGTGCGGAAGCCGCGGGCACCCTGCTCGTAGACGTAGGCGGGGGTGGCGTAGTTCAAGGCGGATTCCCCCTCAAAGGAGCAGACGCGAAGGGAGAACTTGTAGCCTCTCTTACCCCACAATTCCATGATCTCGTCCAGATAGGAGAAATCGTAGACCCCCTCGTCCTTCTCCACGTCGCCCCAGTCGAAGCGGAGGTAGAGGTGATTCAGCCCTGGAAAATCCAAAAGGTCGTCGCTGTGGTCGTGATGGACGCGGTAATTCTCGCGGCCGTAGCCGTTGTCGATGTAGTGCCAGAACCAGCCCTTATGGGGGTTCTTCAAGGGGGTCTTATCGTCCATCAGGGGGCGGAGGTCAATAAAGTCTTTACGGACGGCGCGATCATCGAACACACCGCAAAGGGTCTGGGAGCCGTCGGGGGGGGGGGCGGGCATGAGGTTGGGGTATTTCTTGTTTTCCATGTTCATACGCTCCTTTCCTCAATCAAACAGTGCGGACGGCTGTGCGTCCGATGGTGTAGAAGCCCTCGTCGAGGGCGGTCTCCTTGATGGCCAGCCTGATGGCTCGCTCCCCTTCGAAAAGTCCGACGGCGATCTCGTATTCCCCTGCGGGCACGCCACGGGCATCCACGCGGAGGTCGAGGGTGAAGGGGGTGTCGGGGAGCCAATCGCGGTTGTCGGCATCGAGGGGGACGATATAGCTTCCCTGCTCGTTTTTCAAACGGAGCTTGAGATCGAAAGGCCAATAGGCTCTCGCCCAGCCGCGGTTTTCCATATCCAGCGTGATGATATTGTAGACGGTATCGGTCAGTTCAGGGATGCAGGCACCCGTAATGAAGTACCAGTAGCCCAGGCGATTGGCGCAGTATTCGGTGAGGTAGTATTCGTTCTCCAGCCATTGGCGGGGGTATCCGTGGAAGCCTGCGAAGGTGGCGTGAGCCGACTTGTAGGACTCCATAGCGGTGAGACCGTCGCGGAAGTAGCTTTCGTATTGGGGCTTGATGTAGGTGTAGTGCGCCATCTCGATCACGTTGGGACAGTTGTCGGCCAAGCGGTCAAAGGCCCAAGGAGCGCGCATGGTGTCGTAGCCGTTCATCTGGAAATAGTAGTCACAGCAGATGGAGTCGTCCTGCACCCCCATGCCACGGGCGGCGGCGTAGTCCAGTACCTCCTGCACCTCCTCCTGACCCTTGGGGATGCGCCCCACCATGTGGTCGTCGTTGCAGACCACGAAGGTGTCGGGGAAATACTTACAATGAAGGTCGAAGTGCTTTTCGACAATCTCCAACGGATAAATGATGTGATCCCCCTCCACGGTGTGCCCCTCGCCCCAGGTGCCGTAGGTACCCACGTCGATGAGCTCGATGCGGGGGTCGCCGTTGTACTTTTTGCCGAGAACAGCCAGGAATTTTTCGAGATAGTGGAGGAAGATGGGATCCCCGAAATCGGGCTGGATCTTGCCGTTCCCCAGGTCATAGCATTTTGCGCCCTTCTCGTAGACGTAGGCAGGGGTGGCGTAGTTCAAGTGCGCCTCGCCCTCGTAGCAAACGGCACGGAGGGCAAAGGTGTAGCCGTACCCGCCCCACTTGTCCATGATGCCGTCAAGATAGGAAAAGTCGTAGACTCCCTCCTCCTTCTCCACGTCACCCCAGTCGAAACGGAGGTAGAGGTGGTTGAGCCCCGGAAAATCCAGCACAGGATCGTCCTCGTAGCCGTAGCGATAGGCGGGGCGGCCGCAGCCGTTGTCAATGAAGTGCCAGAACCAGCCCTTGTGGGGGTTTTTCAGCACGGTCTTGTCGTCAACCAGGAGTCGGAGATCCACGTAGTTCTTGCTGCGCGTAGCGCGGTCATCGGTCATGAAGCACATGGTCTGCACTTCCAGCCCGCCGGGGACGTCTACAATGTTGGGAAAGCGGGGGTCTGTCATGGGAGCCTCCTTATATGATTTTTGAAAAAGGGGACTATTTCAAATTATTGGGTTTAGCGCGTAGCGATAAACCCCAATTTACAGATTTTTGTCCTCCCGAATCTTCATGGTCATCTCACACCGCTCGGCACGTGCTCCGCGGATCTCGATGATGTAGTCCAGTTTCAACTCTCCTTCGGTATCCAGGCGGTTATCCACGGTGAGGGCGTGGATGCCGATAGAAAAGGGCATATAGGGTGTATCGTAGGTGCAAATAGCGCGGTGGTGCGCCTTGAAGGTCATGGCGGTGGACACCAGCCCCGTGCGGAGCATGGTGACAAGCCCGCGGTCTGCGGTACGGTAGGTAACGGTGGAGCGGGCACCTGCCATGCCGGTCAGCTCGGTCTCGTCGTAGCTGATGGCGACGGTGTAGGAGGGATCTTCGGTAAAGCCTGCGTCGGGGGTGACGGTCAGGATGCCCTCGGTGATGAGGTCGATCTTCTCGATGGCGTCGGTCTCCTCACCCGTCTTCTTGGCGCGGGTGACGGCGGGGTCGGCGGGTTTTACAAAGTAATCATTCGTCAGATCATCCGCGAAGATGCCCATGAGCAGCTCCTCGGCGGAGGACACGGGCTGGGGCGGGACGTCGGCTACCTCTCCATAGACCGAGTCAAAAAGAGAGGCGGCAACCTCGTAGCGCTCCGAGGTCATGGATATGCGGATGTGCTTGACAATGGGTTCTTGATTCATGTCGGTTCCTTTCATGTTCGGAATGGTTCTGATTTGGGTTTATCGCTGTGCGCTAAAGCCAATCATGAATAGAATGTTCAAATCTCTATTTCCTCCCAAGCCACGACCCGTCTGCCGTGGGTGCGGTCATCAAAGAAGATATTGGCGGTCTCGTATTCGGCCTCGCCGCTCTGGTTGTCGTAGGGATCCATGCGGCAGAAGCGCTTATCGGGGGTGAGGGGCTGCTGGAATTCGTTGGAGGCCACCAGGCGGAAGGGGTCAAGGTTGCCGAAGTAGTGGTTGCGGCGCACCTCGTTCCCTGCTCTGGCCGCGCCCTCACCGTAGGAGGGGTCGCAGTAGAGCCAGCCGTATGGAGCCACGTAGAACATGGCCCAGTCGTGGCTTCCGATGCCGTCGGGGGAGCAGGAAGAGCCCGATTGCCACTTGGCGGGGATTCCCAGGGCACGGCAGAGGGTGATGAAGGCCAGACCCATGGTGCCGCAGTCACCGTAGCCGTTCATGAGGACGAATTCGGGGATATTCTCAATGAGCAGGTAATCCCGGACGTAGGAATAGCGGACATGCTCGCAAATGTAGTCGTACACACGACGAGCGAGGCGGAGGGGATCGGTCTCCTCCCCTGCGATCTCCTTGGCCAGCATGGTGATGAAGGGGGTAAAACGGATGTGGGGGTACTGCTCACCCGTGTAGGCTGCCAACTCGTCGGGGGACAGACCCTCGCCCGCGGGGAGCCCCGTAGGATGGGAAAGATCCAGCTCGGTATATTTGGCGCGATTGACGAAGGAGTAGCGCACCGAGTAGGTTGCTCCCGCCTCACAGGGGACCTCCATGTAGGCGGTGCGGTGGACGGTGCCCGTCACCGTGACGGGGTGGGAGGAGGAGACGAGTTTGATCTCATCCTCGGGCTGGGTATCGCAGACCACGGGATAGGGGAACCAGATCTTCAGGGTCTCACCCGGCTTTTCGGCGTGGGGCTCAAGCTTGATCCAATGCTCTACCTCGTAGCGAAAGGCGCGGCTTCCGCGCTCCTGCATGATGCGGATGTTCTCGGGGACGACCGAGGCGGTGTCGGGCTTTACGTAGTCGGGATTCTGGATCTTCTCCAGCTCGTGGGTATGTGTCTTGAAGATATTGGAGATGGCCTGATGCTGGAAACGCATCTCGCCGCCCTTGAGAATATAGTCCACGTTCCCCGAGGCGATGAACAGATCGAGAGTGGATTCATCGGCGGCAGGATAGCGATCCTGCATTCCACCCACCACGTCGGCACGAGTGAGAGGGTAGTCGTCCAGCAGTTGGGTAGCAAATATTTTTTGGATCTCCAAGCGCTTGCGGAGACAGTCGGGGATACTGCGGGCAAGCCAACGGTCGATACAGGCCAGCTCGCCGACAAAATCGCCGGCAAAGTGATACATTTTGACCTCTTCGGGAAGTCCTACCGACTGGTAGGGGAGGTCGTGGATGGTGAGCTTCATATCATTCATCAGGAAGGGTCTCCTTTCTCGGTTTCTCTGTCTATATGATACCATGTTTGGCAAAAATTTGCAAGGGGTTCAAGTCATTTTCCGGGGAGAAAATAATGTGGCACACATAGCGCTCGCAAATCCTTCGGAAACATTTTGCGAACGTCTTGCAATATTCAAACAAGTATGCTATAATAAAAGGTGATGTATCAATTCAGTTTTTTCAGATTTAGATTTGTCCCCTTGGTTGAATAACTACAAGATGATTACACCCCTTTTTTCGCGAAATTCGAAAGTTAATTGTGAACTTTCAGTAAACGATTCACTTCTCCGGGTCACAAATTCATGTTTTTGTCGTCTTTAGAAATGACCAATCATTTCCAACTGATAAAAAAGGAAATTCCCATGAAACCAAAAACCAGCCTAATACGAACCGTAGCATTGGCCATACTCCTGTCCATGCTGCTGACGGGATGCTCTCTCTTCTCGTCACCCCCCACAGACACGGGAGAAACCAACGACACGGGAACCGCTCCTCTGCCGGATGGAACAGACACAGAAACCGAAACGGGTGAGGGATCCGCCTTTAACCCATCCACCTCGGATTCTGCTCTCCCCGTCCTGTCCATCACCACCGGGGACGGCAAGCCCATCACCTCCAAAAGCACTTACAAGACCGCCACCATCACCATTACGGGAGCAGCGTATGCCCACCATAATATTACGGTGGATGCCCAAATTCGCGGACGAGGGCACTCCTCTTTCGAAGGAAATGCGGAACAGGACGACTACGCCAGTAAGAATTCCTACCGCCTCAAGTTGGATCAAAAGGCGAATCTGTTGGGAGTCGGAGAAACCGCAGATAAGGACTGGGTCCTGATCTCGGGCAAGTACGACATCTCTGCCCTGCGTAACTATCTGGTCTGGGATTTGGCCGAGCGACTAGGCACAATCCCCTACGTTCCCTCCTGCACCTGGGTCAACGTCTACATCAACGGAGTTTTTCGAGGGATGTATACCCTGGCTGAAAAGATCGAGGTAGCCTCCGATCGTGTGGACATTGACGAGAGCGCCTCTACCGATCCCAACAAGGTGGGCTATCTGGTGGAATATGACCTCCGCGGTGCTTACGATTCGGGTGCCAAGAAGGATCTGACCTACTTCTACATTCCCGGATTGGACGAGACCTTTGCCTGGGCGATCAAGAGCGAGGTGCATAACGCAGAGGTTACCGCCGCCATTCGTGACCATCTGATTGCTTGCAACGCCGCCATCCTCAGCGGAGATCAAAGCAAAATGGCCGCCTTGGTGGACATGAAGTCCTTCGTGGATATGTTCATCCTGCAGGAATTTTCCAAGAACCCCGATGCCGGTTGCTCCAGCTTTTATATGCAACGGGATACGGGCGGCAAGCTCTTCCTCACCGCCCCCTGGGACTTTGATTTCGCCTTTGGGACCTACAGCGTGGCACAGCTCACCTCGGGGCTTCTGGCCGACGGCAAGGATGTCATGTCCCATCCTTGGTTTGAGTTCCTCACCACCCAGCCCTGGTTCATGAGCCTGGTACTGGAACGCATGAAGGAGATCGAGCCCCTTGTCCGCGAGACCCTGAAGGAGGTCAAGCGGATGCAGTCGGTTCTGGAAGCCGCCGCCGATCAAAACGACGAGTTGTGGAACGTGTACGGAGAGAAGTTTTCCATCTACCCCTCCAACCAGGTGTCCGTGAAACTGAAAAGCTATGAAGAACACGTAGATTTTCTGATCAACTGGGCCGATACGCGTTGGGATAAGCTGGAAAAGGAAGTCAAGAACCGCACCAAGAAATAAAAATAGCCCTTTACGGTTTCCATAACGGTTTCCGCAAAGGGCTTCTTTCATGGGTATTTCAAATTTTGGGTTTGTCGGAGTGTTGTCTTTCGCGTTACACGATTCAATATCTCACCGACACCCCTATTTACATATCCGCCTTGAGAAGTTTGATACGAAGCTCTAATTCCAGAATGGTCTGGGAGAGGGCGGTGATCTCGTCGACCGTCGCGCCGATGGCTTTTTCAATGTCCTCGGTCACAGCGTCGGTACGGGGACGGTAGGTGGTATAGGCCAACTCACCCAAGCGGGTGTATGCGTTCTTTCGCTTGGTCCTGGTCTGTGCCAGTTTGATCTTCAGGGAGGTCAGATCAGCGGCCTTCCCAATGCTCTTTTTCACGTTGTCCATAGCGGCGGACTGTTTTTTATTCTGTGCCATGATGGATTCCTTTCATTCCTGTCTCATTCAAGTTCAATGATGGCGCACACCGCGTTGTGGTCGGAGTAGAACTGTCCGTCCACGGGGATATCCTCCACCACGTAGCTGTGGATACAGCGGGCATCCGTGAAAATATAGTCGATCTTCACGGTACGGTCGGGAAGACGGCGACCAAAGCCGTGGAAGGTACCGCCCAATCCTGCGGTGCAGTCGACCGCGCCTCTGTCGGTCAGGGCCTCGGTGACGAGCTTGATTTCCCGTGCCTCGGGGGTGGCGTTGAAATCGCCTGTCAGAACGAAATATTCGCGGTGGGCGGAAATGTACTGGACAAGCTGCATAGCCCCCAGATAGCGGGCTTCCTTCCCTTCGTGATCCAGATGGGTATTGATGAAATAGAAGGGCATCACCACACCGTTATGCTTGACCTTGGCGGCAGTGAACATACGGGGGCATCCGCTCTGGTCACCGCCAAAGGTAGAGCCGGGGACAGAAGGAGTGGGGGAGAGCCAGATGTTTTCCAGAGAAATAAGCTCCACAGCGTCGGTGCGGTAGGCGAGGAGCATGGACTCACCGTGGTAGTTCTTCTCCCGTCCGCAGCCCTGGACGGTATAGCCCGGGAGATGATCCCGCAGGCGGGCGCGCATGCTGTCGGTAACCTCCTGGAAGCCGATTAAGTCGGGCTTTTCTTTTTCCAAAACCTCCACTACGCGGTGGAAGCGGTTGGTAAAGGAATTGATGCCGTCGCCCGTGTTATCCACGCGCAGATTAAAGGTCATGATCTTCAGTTGGGTAGCGGTAGCCATAAGCACCTCCAAGGCGTATAGGATATGGGTTTATTATAGCACGATTCGGGGAAAATGTCAATATCCTTCGACGGATCAAAATCCCTCAAGTTGTCCACTCAATATCCCAGAGGTCGTCCAGCGGGATGACCCGTTTATCGGTCAGGACGATCCCCCGTCCGTAGGCGTCGATCTCCTTGATCCGCCCCGTGACGGTCTCGTACGCACCGCCGGCTTTTCGCGTATCCGGGACAAAATAAGTGATGCGTACCGCAGGAGGATTGTCGGCGCTGTCCAGGAGCAAGTGCAGCTTCTCGTCCAGCATCTGCTTTTTATCCTCGGTCAGCTCCACCTTGGTATCGGTCAGCCGGGCAGTCTCCTCCACGGCCGCCTCGTAGCCCGTCAGGGCGGCGAAGGGAGAGAATTGAGCGGCGCGGTCGTAGCACGACATATGGGGACGGGTCAGAGAGCGGTGGTGAGGACGGTCTATGATATCGGCGTACCGGATCTCTGCAGGGGTCTTTTGACCGCAACTGTCCATGGTAATTCCCTCCTTTTTAGGATTATCGATCTCACGCCTTATGCCCGCCGATCTGGCGGTTGCGTTCCTTGGCTGTTGCCCCTTCCTCAAGATTCATACCCTTCATGATGGCGTTCTTGCCGTACTTTTTCTTGATGTCGATGACCGCCTTTTGCATACGGTGCTCCCGCTCCAGGGCGGCTTGCTCGTTCTGCTTTTCCTTCTCCTCGGCGGCGTAATCGGTGAACATGGAAAGCTGCTCGTCCCGCTTCCCTGCCTCTCCGGCGTCTGCCTCGTTCAGCACGCGGGCGGCGGTAACGTTGATACGGCGAACCAACAAATCGGGGTTCAGGATGCGGTCGCAAAGCTCGTCCACCGCCACCACGATGCGCTTGGTGGAGGAGGTGTACCTCCCCAGATTCACCGTACCGTGGGCATGCTTGGGGATCTTGCGTCCGTAATGATCGGTGGTCACAGGGCCTTTATACAGGCGGCTGATACGGGGGTCGGTCAGGTTCTCGATATCGTAGCCCACGGTCAGCACCATCTGGTCGGTCATGAGCCCCTTGTCCACCAGCTCCAGGGTGAGCAGGTCGGTCATCTCACGAATGACCAGCTTGGCTTTTTCGCAGGTATAGGGGTGCTGGAGCACCTGTCCCGAGCTGATGCTGTTGGTTTCGGGTTTATAGGCCTTGATATCCGCGATGGTACAAGGCTCCCACCCCCAGGCGTGGTCGATGAGCAGCTCGGCGTTGATACCGAAGAGCTTGTAGAGCAGAGCCTCGTTATGAAAGGCGCGGGGATCTCCCACCGAGCAGCGAGCGATATCCCCCATGGTATAGAGACCGTTGGCCTCCAGGGTACGGGTATAGCCGCCGCCTATGCGCCAGAAGTCGGTCAGGGGACGGTGATCCCAAAGGGTACGCCGATAGGTCATCTCGTCCAGCTCGGCGATACGGACACCGTCTGCATCGGCCTCCACGTGCTTGGCCACGATATCCATGGCCACCTTGCAGAGGTACAGGTTGGTCCCGATGCCCGCGGTGGCGGTGATGCCCGTGGTCTTCAGCACGTCCTTGATGATGCGGCGGGTGAAATCGTGGGCGGAGAGACCGCTTTTCCGAAGGTAGGCGGTGGCATCGATGAAGACCTCGTCGATGGAATAAACGTGGATATCCTCGGGGGCAATGTGCCTCAGGTAGACCCGGTAGATGCGGGTGCTGTACTCCATATAGTGAGCCATACGGGGCGGGGCGATGATAAAATCCACCGCAAGGGTTGGATCTTTTTGCAGCTCGGTATGGTTGTGGGACTTCCCCGTCAGGCGGCGGCAGGGGGCCTTTTCGCGGCGTTCGACGTTGACCTCCTTGACCCTTTGCACCGCCTCAAAGAGCCTCGCGCGGCCGGATATGCCGTAGCTTTTGAGAGAGGGGGAGACGGCGAGGCAGATGGTCTTTTCGGTACGGCTGCTGTCCGCCACCAGGAGGTTGGTGGTCATGGGGTCAAGTCCTCGCTCGATGCATTCCACCGAGGCATAGAAAGATTTCAGGTCGATGGCGATGTAGGTCTTCTGTTCGGGCATGACGCTTCCTCCTTCTCCGATGGTTTCATTGCTATTATTATACCAGAAACGGAACTGAATTTCAAGTATCCTGCCGATTTTTTTGTTCCTGCCGCGCAAGAATTTTCCGCCAATTAACAAATCCGTACAAATCATTGAACAGGAACACGGCAAAGCAGACGGTGACCGAGATGTAGGAGGGATCAGACAGGGAGGCCAGCACCCACAGAACAATCAGAACCACGTCGTTGGCGGCGTAGGCCAGCGCGAACCAGGGACTGCGGCGGAAGGTCAGGTAGGCGGCGGCAAAGCTGGTGGTGACCGAGATCGTACTGGGGATGAGATTGGCGGTATGGAAATAGGCAAGGACAAAGTAGAATAGTACCGTGACTGCGGCAGTCAACACAACCGACAAGACGCAGTCCTTCCCCGTCAGGCGGCTGACCGCCACCTCGGTGCGGTTTCCCTTGTACGGATGGGTCAACCAGGAAACAAGCGCGATCAGCGCCATGGGCGCGGTCATGCCGAGATAGGTGATCATCTCACCGTAGTAGGCGAAGGAATAGGAGATGATGCCGTAGAGGATGCTGAACAGGATCATGAGCACCTGGCCTACGGGATTGCCCTTGGCGTTGAAAATGAGGGAGGTGACCCCGATCAGAGAGGCGGCAAGGGTCATGTAACCCTCGCGGTCGAACAGAATAAAGCAGATGAGAATGAGGGCCATGGAGGACAGCCAAAGTGCCCATTCGGTTTTGGTGAAGTAACGTAGTGCTTTTTTCATGGGACTCCTTAAAAAAAGCATCCGTCCCGCGTATCTTCAAAGACCTAACGATACGCGGACGAATGCTCGACATTCCTACCCGGTGGCAGTTATTTTGTTGTGGATATTATAGCATCATTTGCGTGGGTTGTCAAGGGGGTCAATACCGCCCGTACTTATGGGCGGCATTGTACATGGCAATGACGTTCTCCACAGGAGAGTTGTCCTGAATGGCGTGGGTGGGGGCGAAGTGGTAGCCGCGGTGGGGCATCATGGTCTCCAGGGTCTCACGGCAGATACGGTCGGTGTCCTCGGCGGTGCCGTAGGCCAGGGGACCCGCGGTGGAGATACAGCCGCGGAGATTCAGGCGGCCGCCGAAATGCTCGGTAAGGTAGGCGGGGCTCATGTTAACGGCTTCGGGCTGGAGGGTATCCACGCCGCGCAGACCCATTTCAATGAGATCCTCGTAGACCCAACTGCTGCTGCCGCAGGAATGCATGATGGCGGGGAGGCCGTAGGAGGAGGCCAGATCGATGAACTGCTTATGGATAGGCTTGATGGTCTTGCGGTAGAGGTCAAGGGAGATCATGGGGGCGATCTGGGTGCCCAGATCCTCGCCCAGCCAGACGAAGTCTATGTAGCCCTTGCATGTCTCCAGGGTTCGCTCCATGAGCGCGAGCTGGAAGTTGGCGCGGCGGCGGATGAATCGCAGGGCGGCCTCGTCCTCCAGCATGAGGTGGCAGAGCACGTCCTCCATACCCATGATGCGGCCGTTGGAATTGATGATATCCGGCACTCCCGCATTGCCCACGTAGAGGGCGAACTCACCGTTATAATGCTTGCAAGCAGCGAGGGCGGCGTCGTAGTCGAAATCGTCGGGGTTGGGGACGGGGAAAGTGTCGAAGTCCTCGTCCTCGGCGTCCTGCAGGGGGAAATCGCAGAAGTCCCAATAGCCCCCCGTTTCGTGGGGAACCCAACGCATGATACAGCCCTCCATCTGATCCACCATACGGTTTTCGGGGACGGGATGCAGGGGTTTGCCGATATAGGGCGCGCCGATGGGGCGGTAGTCCACGCCGAGGGTACGGAGCAGCCCCTCGTAGTCGTCGGGACGGATACCCAAAGCCTCGCAAAGTCTGGTGTGGATACCCGCGTTGGCCTCGTACCCGATGGTGACGCGGTCGGTCTTTTCAAAGGCAAAGGTACGCTTGACACGCTCCCTGGACGTCATGGTTTCAGGGTATTTATGGATGGTCATACTGTTCCTCCTTATGAAATAGCGGCGTGTAGCCGATTGCCAAATGCGATATACATGTTCAAATTTGGGTTTGGCAGGATGTTTCGTTGTACCGTATTTCATATGCCGCCCGATAAAACCGCAATTCGAAAAAATAAAAAGCCCAACGAGTTTTTCAAAAAATTTACAAATACGAATACGAAAACAGTTACGCAGATACACAGATACGCAGATACACAGATACACATGCAAAAGAATCTCTCTCGTCGGTTTTTGTCCTGTTTGCAGCGCTGTGCACCGAGCGTGCGCCGAGCGTGCGCTCAGCCTCGCTACAGAAACAGAAACAGATACAGAAACAGAAACAAAAATATCTCTATCTCGTCCGATTCGGCAGACGAGATTGCGTCCTGCGGACGGCCGCTCGCACCGGCGCGGACGCCGGGTGGCTCGCTGTGTGTGTTTCTTCTGCTCAAAAATTTTTCAAAAGTGGGATTGACAAATCCTGCGGAATGGTGTATAATAGAGCCAGTAAAGTAAACTTTACGAGCAGACAACTTTGTTTCACCAAGCCAAGGGAAGCAAGCGTTTCACTCGGTCAGATTTTCGAATATGGGATACTCTCCCAGCTCATGGGCCCTATGGAATTCCCGTTTAGATCGCACAGTCCAGACAAAGCGAGGGGCGCGGTAACACTCCGCAACGATTCTGACCGGCAAAGACCTTCTGTCCTTTTGGTTGTAGGCGATGAAATGGGGCTTGGCCAGCCCGTTCAGCGCCATACCGGTGACCAAAATATTCAGCAGGGACTTTTTCTTCTTGTCCCGGCAGACGTTGGTGTAAAGCAGACCGCGGAAGGCTTGGGGGAGGTACTTGCCCATCTTGCCGATGAGCAGGGGGTTGAAGGATTCCAGGCAGTACGCGCCTTTGTAATCAGCCAGCAGAGCGGCCACCTTCTCACACAGGGAGGTGTCCAGATTCTCCCCCTTCAGCTCCACCAGGAGAGGCACGCGGCCATCCACCAGGGCAAGCACCTCCGCAAAGGCGGGGATGGTCTGCTCTGTCCCGGACAGAGAAAGGGTCTTCAGTTCGGCGGCATCCAGCTCGCGGAGCTTTTGATCGCGTCCCGTCATGCGGGAGAGGGTGTAGTCGTGGAAGACCATGACCACGCCGTCGCGGGAGAGCTGGACGTCCAGCTCGATGCCGTATCCTTCCCTGCACGCCAGCTCAAAGGCGGCGAGGGAGTTCTCGGGGACACCGTCCCCGTGGAGACCGCGGTGGGCATAGTCACAGAGCAAAGATTTGTCCGCGGGCGCTTTGGCTCGAGGGCGTATCAGAACGAGCAGGTAGATCAACCCCAGGCAAACGCAGATGCCAACGAGTATCAGCAGAACCATCAGCCAGGGATTCATCAGTCATCCCCCACGTCCAGACGCTCCAGGGCGCTCTTGGACTCAATGACCTTGGCGTCACCGTGCTTGACAAAGAACATGGTGATGAAGGCCAGGGCTACGAACACCGTACCGAAGGCGAAGAAGACGTAGCGCATACCGATCAGGTCATAGAGGATGCCCGACAGGATGGGCGCGACGATCTGAGCGGCCATGGAGGCGGTGTAGTAGTAGCCGGTGTACTTGCCCACGTCGCCGCCCCGCGCCAGCTCCACCACCATGGGGAAGGAGTTGACGTTGATGGTTGCCCAGCCGATACCCGCAAGGATGAAGATGGGGTACATGATGGCGGGGTGAATATCGGGGGTGATGAAGTTGCCGCAGAAGAAGGCGGTGGCCAGGATCACCACACCCGCCAGAATGGTCTTGCGGCGCCCCAGCTTGGAGGAGATGATACCTACGGGAATGTAGGAAACAATGGCGGCGGCCTGGGCGATGATGAGGGTGAGATTATAGTCGAAGCCCAGAATGTTGGTAGCGTACACCGAATACTTACTGGTGATGGAGTTATAGCCGATATACCAGAGTGCCACCGAGGCAAGGATCAGAAGCAGGGAGGTGAGCTCGGGCTTCGACAGCTTGCGCTTGGAGGCGGCATTTTCGGCATCGGCGGGATTCTCCTCAAGCCCAAGGCGAATCGAATCCTCCTCCATCTCGGAAGCCCATTTCTTTTCCTTGACCGAGAGCATAAAGACAATGAGTCCCACCAGCATGATGCAGATGACCGCTACGACGTAGCCGGTATAGGACATGTAGAGATTTTTGGAGGTGGCAAAGACCATACCCAGCACCAAGACAAGGATACCGCCTGCGGTACCCGTCAGGTTGATGATGGCGTTAGCCTTGGAGCGCAGGGGCTTGACGGTGACATCGGGCATCAGCGCTACGGCGGGAGAGCGGAAGGTGGCCATGGCGATCAGCACCACCAGCAGGGTGGCGATGAAGCCCACCAGGGGCAGGGGGTTGGCCAGGGTCAGCTCAAAGGTCTTCTCGATCAGCAGAGCCTTATACGCCTCGGTGGTGAGGGCACCCTGCTCCACGGCGGGGATCCCCTCGGCAACCACGCGGGCGAGCTGGTAGTTATCAATGAGGGTCAGGGAAACAAAGGCGATGACAGCAACGATGGTCCCCACCAAAATGAAGGGCGTGCGCTTACCCATTTGGGTGTTGACCTTATCCGAAAGGGCACCGAAGATGGGGAGCATGAATACCGCGAGGATGTTATCCAGGGACATGACCGCACCCGATGCGGTCTGGGGGAGGCCAAAGTGGTTGGTGAGGATCAGAGGCACGATGGCGTCGTAAGCCTGCCAGAAGGCAGAGATGAGGAAAAACGCCATACCAACGAGCAGGGTGCGCTTGTAGTTGAGTTTCATGATACGGTTCCCTTTCCATTTTTATTGCTACACGCTACACCAATAGTTTACCATATTTCCGCGTAAAAATCAATAGGAAATGTTGTTTTTACAAGAAAACGCGGGGATGGGGATTTGAGGATTTCAAATTGG
>JAZSBH010000056.1:0-10188 GCA_045602325.1 Eubacteriales bacterium
CGACATGCCGAGCAAGCTCTGCATGTCGCTCGAAACGGTTGAGAGAATCGGGCGAACCGCCGAGCTTGCTCGGCATGTCGCCCCTACGGTGTGGACGGAGGTCGCAAATGGAATTCGCGGCGGTTGGGCACTGCCGCATACATTTGGTAAGGTGCGCCCCTACCGAGGGGGAACGGGTATCGTGAGGGACATAGAGACCATTTGGTGTGGCGGTATTGTTGTTTGAAAGGTTCTTGAGGGGGTCCGGGGGAACTTCTTGCAAGAAGTTCCCCCCGTCGTTCTCCTCGTTCTCAGACGCTGCCGCCCTTGCCCACGAAGAAGGGCATGGTCTCGTGACCCGACAGGTGACGGCCATCGCGGATGGTGACGTCCTTATCGGTGATGACGCAGTTCAGGGTAACGTCGGAGCCGGTGTAGGTATCCTGCATGAGGATGGAGTTCTTGACGACAGTACCCTTACCAACTTTGACGCCACGGAACAGGATGGAATTCTCCACGGTACCCTCGATGACGCAGCCGTCGGCGATGAAGGAATTCTTGACGTCGGCACCCTCCTTGTACTTGGTGGGAGCGGAGTTGCGCACCTTGGTCAGCACGGGACGGTTCTTGACAGCGAACAGACCCTCGCGAGCTTCCTGGGTGAGCATAGCCATGGAGCAGGCAAAGTAGCCCTCCAGAGAGCCGATGTAGGCGTACCAACCGTCGTACTCGTAGGCGCGGTAGTTGGCCTGACCCAGGGAGGGAACGATGACGTCCGAGAAGAAGGAGCGGTGACCGTGGGCGGCGGCATTGGCCAGGACGGTCAGCAGATACTCGCGGCTGACCACCATGATGTTGGTATACAGGTTGACCAGACCCTCGCTGGGCTGGGCACGGGTGAAATCGGTAACATTGCCTTCTGCATCGGCGGTTATGATGGAGACCTGCTCAGCCAGATGCATATCCGAAGCGTCCACCCGCTTGGTGACGAAGGTGATGTCGGCACCCGATGCGGCGTGAGCCTCGATGACCTCGGAAAGGTCGATGTTGCAGATGATGTCACAGTCGGACAGGACGAAGTAGTCCTCGTTGCAGTGAGCGATGAAATCCTTAGCGCCGAAGAGAGCCTCCAAGCGGTGAGAGGGGGTCTTACCGGCGGTGGCCTGATCGTAGGCGGTGATGTTGGGGGGGATGAGCTTGATACCGCCCGAGCGGCGGGCCAGATCCCAGTCCTTGCCGGTTCCGATGTGGTCGAGAAGGGACTGGTAATTGTAGTGAGTGATAAGGCCGATGCGATTGATGCCCGAGTTCACCATGTTGGACAGGGTGAAGTCAATGAGGCGGTAGCGGCAACCGAAGGGCACGCTGGCCATGGAGCGCACCCGAGTCAGCTCGGGAATGCTCTGGTCGTGGATATTGGCAAAAATCAATCCTGCTGCAGTCATGTTCGTGTCCTCCTTTACTCGGACAGCATAGCGCCGGGCTCAACGGTGGCGCCTGCTGCGATGGTGATGTTCTCGCCCACTACGGCGATCTCGGCACCCGTAGCGCGGGGAGCGCCCACGGTAGCACCGGCACCGATGGTGACGTCGGAATCAATGATGGCGTACTGGACGGTGGCACCTGCCTCGATCACGCAGTCGCCCATGAGGACGCAGTCCTCCACGTGGGCACCCGCCATGACCTTGACGCCGGGGCCGATCACCGAATTCTTCACGGTGCCGTAGATCTCACAGCCCTC
This sequence comes from Eubacteriales bacterium, assembly GCA_045602325.1. Taxonomy (GTDB): domain Bacteria; phylum Bacillota; class Clostridia; order Oscillospirales; family CAG-272; genus CAMEON01. The sequence continues at coordinate 1,721 of JAZSBH010000056.1, forward strand.
GGTGATGTAGCTGTTCTCGATGGTGGCACGGTTGCCCACGAACTGGGGGGCGGAGGCGGAGTGGCGGGCAAAGATGCGCCAGTCGTCACCCGAGAGATCCAGCACAGGCTTATCACCCAGGAGATCCATGTTGGCTTCCCACAGGGAAGAAATGGTTCCGACGTCCTTCCAGTAGCCCTCGAAGGGATAGGCGTACATCTTCTCGCCAGCGGCCAGCATGGAGGGGATGATGTTCTTGCCGAAATCGTTGGAGGAATTCGGATCAGCCTCGTCGGCGATGAGGTAATCGCAGAGCTTCTTGCGATTGAATATGTAGATGCCCATGGAGGCGTTGGTGCTGTCGGGGTTCTTGGGCTTCTCGGTGAACTTGTAGATGGAGCCGTCGGGATTGGTGCTCATGATACCGAAGCGGCTGGCCTCTTCAATCGGCACGTCGATGACGGCGATGGTGCAGTCGGCACCCTTGGCCTTGTGGAAGTCCAGCATCTTGGCGTAGTCCATCTTGTAGATGTGGTCGCCCGAGAGGATGAGGACGTAGTCGGCGTCGTAACGGTTGATGAAGGCGAGATTCTGATAGATGGCGTTGGCGGTACCCTTGTACCAGTCGGCGCTCTTTTGGCCCTGATAGGGGGGGAGGATCTTGACACCGCCAAAGGCGCGGTCCAGATCCCAGGGCAGACCGTTGCCGATGTACTCGTTGAGCACCAGGGGCTGATACTGGGTCAGCACACCCACGGTGTCAATGCCCGAGTTCACGCAGTTGGACAGCGGGAAGTCGATGATGCGGTACTTGCCGCCAAAGCGTACTGCGGGCTTGGCGACTTTCTTGGTGAGCGCGTACAGTCTGGAGCCCTGACCGCCGGCCAGCAGCATGGCAACGCACTCTTTCTTTCTGAAGATCATGTTTAGTGCCTCCTTTTTATGATCGCGGTAAACCGCTTAAATTTAACAAGAGAACGACAGGGCTCTGCCCTGCACCCGCGTAAACCCTTTTTGCAAAAAGGGTTTAGGAATTCCAAAAAACTTTATAAGGGATTTGGACAGGGGGTTATGATTCGGTTTGGTTCTTGAGATCGTCGATTCGCTCCAGCACCGTCATACCCATAGGGGGGACGTTGATCCGCACGCGGTGCAGGAAGTTCCCCTCTACGGGGAAGGCCTCCATAACGCCTGTGTTGATGACGCCGCTGCCGCCGTATGCGGGGTTGTCCGAGTTGAAGATCTCTTTGTACTTACCCGGAAGGGGGACGTTGATGTGGTGATCCACATGGGTCACGGGGGTGAAGTTGAGGATGATGGTCACGTCCTTGTCCTCGCGGGAGACGCGGCGATAGGCGATGATGCTTTGGTCGGCGTTGTAGGCCTCCAGCCACTCAAAGGACTTATCGGGCTCATCCGTCACCTCGTCCCAGAGGGCAGGCGTGGTGAGATAGAAATTATTGAGGGCTGCGAAGTAGTGCTGGAGCTTGGCGTGGAACTCGTAGTCCAGTAAATACCAATCCAGCTGTCTCTCCTCGCTCCATTCGGCGAATTGGCCGATCTCACAGCCCATGAACCACAGCTTTGCGCCGGGGTGGGTCATCATCCAGGCTGCAAAGACACGGGCACCGGCGAACTTCTGCCAGTAATCTCCGGGCATTTTGTCCAAGAAGGACTTTTTGAGGTGTACCACCTCGTCGTGGGAGATGGGGAGGACATAATTTTCCAGGAAGGCGTAGGAGGGCATATGGGTGAGGAGTCCGTGGCTGTGTCTGCGGAAGATGGGATCCTCCTTGACGTACCGCAGGGTATCGTTCATCCAGCCCATGTTCCACTTGTAGGTAAAGCCCAGTCCGTTCTCGGTGAAATCCGTGATGTGAGGCCACATGGTGGACTCCTCGGCGATGGTCACGACGTCGGGATGATCCTCGCGAAGGCCCTCGTTGAGCTGACGGAAGAAGGCGACGGCTTCCAGATTTTCGTAGCTGCCAAATCGGTTGGGATGCCACTCGCCGGGCTGGCGGTCGTAACTCAGATAGAGCATGGATGCCACCGCGTCCACCCGCAGACCGTCTGCGTGGAACTCCTCCACCCAGTAGTAGGCGTTGGAGATGAGGAAGGAGATGACCTCCTTGCGGCCTACGTCGAAGCAGCAGGTGCCCCAGCCGCGGTTTTCCTGGCGGGTGGGATCGGTATATTCGTAGAGGGGCTCGCCGTCAAAACGGTAGAGTCCGTGGGCATCCTTGGGGAAGTGGGCGGGTACCCAGTCCAAGATGACGCCGATCCCTGCGTTATGCATGATATCCACGAAGGCGCGGAAGTCGTCGGGGTCGCCGTAGCGGGCGGTGGGGGCGTAGTAGCCGCAGACCTGGTAGCCCCAGGAGCCGCCGAAGGGGTGCTCCATGACGGGCAGGAGCTCCACGTGGGTAAAGCCCATCTGCTTGAGATAGGGAGCCAGCTCGTCCGCCAGCTCGCGGTAATTCATGGGGGTGCCGTCCTCGCGGTATTTCCAGGAGCCGGCATGTACCTCGTAGATGTTGAAGGGGTATTTCCGTCCGTCGGCGGCGCGCTTGGCGCGTTGCTTCAGCCAACCGCCGTCGTGCCATTTGAAGGGCTTTTGACGCAGGAAGCGGGTGGCGGTCTCGGGGGGGCATTCCATGGCACGGCCGTAGGGATCGGCGTGGAGAAGCACTCGCCCGTCAGCGGCGACGATGCGGTATTTATAGACGCTTTCGTCGGGAACCCGATCACCGGGGAGGGTGAGCATGAAAATGCCGTTGCCCGTGACGCGGGTCATGGGGAGTCCCTGTTCCCAGTCGGTAAACGAACCAACCACCGAGACGGCTTTTGCATGGGGAGCCCACACGCGGAATACGATCTGCTCCTTTCCGTCGGTGTCTGCCTCGGCATGAGCACCCAGATAGGTATAGGCGTGGCGAGCCGTTCCCTCGTGGAAGAGGAACTCGTCCAATTCGCGTCTGGGGAAGGGGGCGGGGGTGCAGACGTCGGCGGCCTTGTCGGACTCGCGAATGGACGTGCTGATTTCGGTTTTCTTGACCGATTTTGTCATCATGTGTTCCAATTCCTTTCGGTGAATATGATGATTCATTGTTATTATATCACAAAAAAAAGCATCTGTCAATGCGTGAACAAAGATTTAACGGGAGTTTACGAAGATTTGTTGAAACTGCGGAAAAAAATTCGTGCAGGCGTGTGTATTCCAAACAACGCTACATGGCTTTGCGGGTCGGAGCCATGTAAACTTTTTTCATAATCTCCTCAAAATTCCGCCACCCTCTTGACACTTGACGGGGTTATGATATATAATAAAGAGTAGAATACACCCCAAAAGATTGGAGGACAAGCTTTTGATCGAAGTAAAAGGTCTGACCAAGAAATACGGTGGCCGCACCGCCGTGGACAACGTCAGTTTCAAGATCCGCAACGGCCGTATTTACGGTCTCCTGGGCCCCAACGGCGCAGGCAAATCCACCACCATGAACATCATCGCTGGGTGTCTCTCACCCACCGACGGCACGGTGCTCATCAACGGCTACGACATTTGCGACCAGCCCATCGAGGCAAAGCGCCAGATCGGCTACCTGCCTGAGCAGCCCCCGCTGTTCGGGGATATGACCCCCTTTGAGTACCTCTGCTTTGTGGCCGAGGCCAAGGGCGTTAAGGACGAGCTGATCGACCGCCAGGTCAAGGAAGCCATGACCGTCACCGATATCGTTTCGGTGAAGGACAGGCTCATTCGCAACCTCTCCAAGGGCTACCGCCAGAGAGTGGGCATCGCCCAGACCATGCTGGGCTCCCCCGATATCATCATTCTGGACGAGCCCACCGTAGGTCTTGACCCCAAGCAGCTCACCGAGATCCGGGCGCTCATCCGCAAGCTGGGCGAGAAGCTGACCGTCATTGTCTCCAGCCATATTCTCTCCGAGATCAGCGAGCTCTGCGACCACGTTATCATCCTCTCCGAGGGTAAGGTGGTGGCTGACGACGATATGGCCGCCCTGGAGGCCCGCGTCTCCCCCGAGAAGATCATCCGCATGACCGTCAAGGGTGACGAGGCCGGCGTACGTACCGTACTGAAGGGGATCGCTGGGGTGATCGATATAGCCGCCGATGGCGTCTCTGCCGTTGAGGGGGCAATCAGCCTCAAGGTGACTACTACCTTCGAGTCCGATCTGCGTGATACCATCTTCTTTGCCATGGCCGAACAGCGTTACGCAGTGATCTCCATGGAGCTGGTGGAGCAGTCTCTGGAGAGCATCTTCCTGTCCCTCACCGAGGGAACCAATACGAAAAAGGAGGGTAAGAACTGATGTTTGCCGTATATAAACGCGAATTCAAGGCCTACATGAGCAACGTGTACGGCTGGCTGTTCATGGCGGTTCTGCTCCTGTTCGTGGGGCTCTCCATGTTTATTCAGAATCTGCTTTTTGGGTATCCCAATATTGAGTATGCCCTGTTGGGGGGGGAATATTCCTGGTTGAGCGGTGAGATCGTGCTCCTGCTCTTGATTCCCATTCTGTGCATGCGTTCCATGGCCGAGGACAAGCGGAACAAGACCGATATGTTCTACCTTTCCCTGCCCATGCAGACCTCGTCCGTGGTGCTGGGGAAGTATTTCGCTCTGCTGACCGTATACGCCATCCCCTGCGCGGTGATCTGTGTGTATCCCTTGGTGCTTGGAATGTTCGGAAGCGTGAATTTCCTCAGCGGCTACGTGTCCATCCTGTTCTTCTTCCTGCTGGGGGCGGCGCTGATCGCTGTCTGCCAGTTCCTGTCCTCCCTGACTGACAATCTGGTGGTGGCCGCCGTGCTGGGTGTGGTCGCATCGGCAATTCTGTTCTTCCTGCCCATGCTGTCCTATATTCTGCCCCATACCCCCATGGTCTCCTTTGTTGGCTTTGTGATCCTGGCCGTCCTGGCTGCGGGGATCGCCTTCCTGATTACCCGTAACCTCAACGTCACCGCCATCACCGGTGCCGCTCTCATCGTGCCGCTCTCGGTGCTCTATATCATTTTCGGAGACAAGTTCGCGGGGCTGTTCCCCGCCGTGCTGGAATTCGTTGCCCCCTTCGTGCATTTTGAGGAGGTCAGCAATTACGGTCTGTTCAGCATCCCCTCGCTCGTCCTGCTTTTGTCCTATCCCGTTTTCTTTGTCTTCCTGACGGTTCAGTCGGCAGACAAGAAGCGGTGGGCGTGACCATTCTGCGGAGGTAAACCAATATGAAAAACAGTTCTTTATTCCGCATGAAGCGGTCTGCAAAGATCGGTACCTACAGCTTTGTCATGGGCGTGGTGGTGCTGGCTGTCCTGATCGTAGCCAACCTGTTGGTGAGCGCTCTGCCTGCCAAGGTTACCCAATTTGACACGTCCAACATCGGTCTGACCGAGATCTCGGACGAGACTGCCAAGTTCGTCTCCGAAATGGAGGAGGATGTGACCATCTACTGGCTCTGCGAGGATGGCGAGGTAGACGACCAGTTCCGTCTCATGCTCACCCGCTATGAGGAAGCGGGGAAGCACGTTAAGGTGGAGGTGGTGGATCCCCTGGCGAACCCCACGTTTACAAGCAAATACACCGAGAGTACCCTGTCGGCGTACAGCATGATCGTGGAGAGCAACCGCCGCCATACCGTGGTGGATGCCAACGACATGTACTACTACACCAACGATTTCGTCAGCCAGTATCTCTACTCGGGCACCGAGGTTCCCATGACCATGGAGGAATTCAACGAGATCTACACCTACTGCGCCCAGTATTACCAGATCGACATTACCCAGTACCCCACCGGTATGTATTTCAAGGGCGAGGCCATGATCACCTCGGCCCTGGACTACGTGACCAAGGAGTATATCCCCCACGCCTACCTGCTGACCGGACACGGGGACGCCGCTCCCTCCGAAACTCTGTCAGAGCTGGTGGGCTCCATGAACATGGACGTGGAGGAGCTGAATCTGCAGGTGGCCCAGTCGGTTCCGACGGATGCCAACTGTCTCATTCTGTTCGCGCCCAAGAATGACATCTCTACCCATGAGGCGACCCTCATCAAGGACTACCTGAATGCAGGCGGTTCTCTCATGCTCACTACCTCGCCCGAGGTCGTGGAGTCCTGTCCCAATATCATGAGCGTTTGCGGAGTCTTTGGTCTGACCGCCGCCCCCGGTGTGGTGGAAGAAGGTGATACCAGCTACATTTCAGGCTCCCGCTTTACCTTGGTGCCCACCGTGAGCACCGAGCACACGGCTACGGCTTACGTGAGCAACAGCAAGTACAAGGCCCAGATGCCCAATTCCCATGCCATCACCGTGGCCGAGACTCTGCCATCCGGCGTGACGGCCACCCCCCTGTTCACCACCTCGGACAAGGCCAACCGCGTGTCGGTGGCTGATACGAGCGTGACCCTGGGCACAGCCGGGAAGCTTCACGTAGCGGTGGCCGCTACCAAGAGTATCACGCTGGCGGACGGCACGACCGATACCGCCCACATCACCTGGTACGGCTCGGCCGAAGCCTTCACCGACAAGTATGCCGAGGCGTCCTCGGGCGGTAACTATTACTACTTTGGCGCCACCCTCAGCTTTATGAGTGAGTCCTTCTCCTCCGCTTTCGAGGCTTTGTCTGCCGTCAACCTGTCGGGGCAGATCCTGTCCGGGTTGACCAACAGCTCGGTGCTGATCATCGGTGTCGTGACCGTGCTCCTGATCCCCGTCGGACTTTTGATCACGGGTGTCGTGATCTGGGTACGGAGAAAGAGACGGTAAGCGCATATCATGGATAAAAAGATCCGCAACCTGTTGATTCTGGTGGGTGTTCTGGCGCTGTTGTGCATCGGCTACGCCGTGACCGGGATTCTGGCTCCCGACGAGGAGCCCGAGACCGAGGCGGAGATCGAGGAGGGAACCGCCGTCCTGTTCAGCGTCACCGAGGACGGTCTCACCGCCCTGTCCTTTACGTATGACAAGGCAGGGGACGGCACCGCCGAATTCTGGGATTTCGTTCGCTCCGAGGATGGGGAGACCTGGAAATGGACGGGGGACGCAAGCGTGCCCCTCGGAAGCTCTCTGTTCTATACCTATTCCTCGACCCTTGCCTCCGCCACCGCGTCCAAGGTCATCCGAAACGTGACCGACGAGCAGTTGGCGGAGTACGGGCTGACCGCTCCCCGGAAGACCGTGTATTTTACCGATGCTGCGGGTGGGGAACAATCGTTCTGTATCGGTGCTTACAATGCATATAATGGAACGTATTGCACTTATATTAATGAAGATAAGAACACGGTCTACCTGATTGACGGAGATCTGTTTGCCGCCTTTGAAAAGCCCATCGAGTCCTTCGTATCTCATGACGATCTGCCGACGTGCAAGGCCGAGGCCCTGCTCTCCTTGACCCTGGTTCAAGGAGACCGCACAGTTACCGTCTCCCGCGTGATCCCCGGGGGAGAAACGGGGAGCGCGATCGCCGCCGAGGCGGTCTGGATGCGATCGGTCAATGGAAGTGAGCCGGTGCAGGTGGCTGATGATCTGGCCGCAAGCCTGGATCTTTTGCTGGGTGACATGGACTACCTGGCCTGCTACGGCGTTTCCACGGCTGATTTCTCTGCTTACGGCTTGGATAAGGACACAACCCGCATGACCTTGGTCTACAACAAGACGGTGGGCGGCGCCGACGTGGAGACGACGTTTACGCTGACTTTGGGGAGCACCGACAAGTACGGCTACTACTACGCCAATCCCGACGGCACGTCCCTGACCATGCTCCTGGGCGGCTCGGTCTTCTACAAGGTCATGACCTACGACGACGAGCATCTTGTCGCAGGCGACGAGACCGCCGCGGAGACCGCCGCGGAAACCGCCGCATCGTAACGACAAACTTCCGCGCTGATCCCTTTCATTCATACACCACCCACCACCCGATCATGGCTCACGGAGGGGCCTTATATATGAATGTAGCTTTTTTTCTCATTCCGAAAAGCCAAGTGACCTATCTGACCGAGGGGAGCAGTTTTCGCCAGGGACTGGAGAAGCTGCATCGCCACGGCTACACCGCGATCCCCGTGATCTCACGGGAAGGGAAGTATCTGGGCAGTATCAGCGAGGGAGATTTTCTCTGGAACGTTATGAGCATGGGGAGTACCGATCCCTACGACCTGGAGGAGGCCAAGATCGACGAGATCGTTTCGGACCGCACGCCTCCCGTCCGGGTGACCACCCCCATTCCCGAGTTGTGGGATCAGGTGTTGGATCAGAATTTCGTCCCCGTGGTGGATGATCGGGATATGTTCATGGGGATCGTGACCCGTCGCTCGGTTATGGCCTACCTCATGAACCGCAAGGGAAGCGTGCGGACGGGGAGCGAAATGAGTTCTTGATACTAATGATTAATTGCAGGGGAAACTTCTTGAAAGAAGTTTCCCCCCGCGCCCCCTTCAAGAACTTTCATACTAATCCTCGATATAAACCTTGAAAAGAGT
>JAZSBH010000057.1:0-12815 GCA_045602325.1 Eubacteriales bacterium
TGCCCGGACTGCATCATCAAAGTAGAGAAAGGAGTGTAACCCATCATGGCAGATAAGGTTCTTATGAAAGGTAATGAGGCGATCGCCGAGGCGGCTATCATCGCCGGCTGCCGTCATTACTTTGGTTACCCCATCACTCCCCAGACCGAGATCGCGGCCTACATGGCCAAGCGTCTCCCCAAGATCGGCGGCGTGTTCCTCCAGGCTGAGTCCGAGGTCGCGGCCATCAACATGGTCTACGGTGTAGCCTCCACCGGCACCCGCGTCATGACCTCCTCCTCCTCCCCCGGAATCTCCCTCAAGAGCGAGGGTCTGTCCTACCTCGCCGGCGCTGACCTGCCCTCTCTGGTGGTCAACGTCCAGCGCGGCGGCCCCGGTCTCGGCGGTATCCAGCCTTCCCAGGCCGACTACTTCCAGGCCACCAAGGGCGGCGGTCACGGCGACTTTCATATGATCGTCCTCGCCCCCTCCTCGGTGCAGGAGATGGCCGAGCTCACCGTCCACGGCTTTGACCTGGCCGACAAGTACCGCATGACCTCCATGATCCTGGCCGACGGTACCATGGGTCAGATGATGGAGCCCGTGGCTCTGGACGAGCTGAAGGTGGGCGAGACCGTGGAGAAGCCCTGGGCCACCACCGGCACCAAGCTGGAGAGAGTCCACAACATCGTCAACTCCCTCTCCCTCGTCCCCGAGGAGCTGGAGGAGCTGAACTTCGCCCGCTACGAGCGCTACAAGGTGATTGAAGAGAACGAGGTCATGTACGAGACCTACCGCATGGAGGATGCCGAGATCTGTATTGCCGCCTTCGGTATCGCCTCCCGCGTCTCCCGCAACGCCGTGGACGCTGCCCGCGAGCTGGGTATCAAGGTGGGTATGATCCGTCCCATTACCCTGTGGCCCTTCCCCAAGAAGGTCTTCAAGGAGTCCCTTGCCACCTGCAAGGCCTACATTTCTGTGGAGCTGTCCATGGGTCAGATGATCGAGGACGTCATGCTGGCCACCGAGGGCAAGGCTCCCGTCACCCTTTGCAACCGCGTCGGCGGTATGATCCCCTCCCCCGAGCAGGTGCTGGAGAGCATCAAAGAGACCGCCGCAAGAATCGGAGGTAACAACTAATGGTCGTATTCGATAAACCTCATGCACTCAACGATATCCCCCTTCACTACTGCCCCGGCTGTACCCACGGTATCATTCACCGTCTGGTCGCCGAGGTCATGGACGAGCTGGGGATCGAAGGTAAGACCGTGGGCATTGCCCCCGTGGGATGCTCGGTCATGGCCTACAACTACTTCAACTGCGATATGATCGAGGCCGCCCACGGCCGCGCGCCCGCCATTGCAACGGGTGTCAAGCGCGCTCTGCCCGAGAACATCGTCTTCACCTATCAGGGTGACGGCGACCTGGCCTCCATCGGTATGGCCGAGACGGTTCACGCCGCCGCCCGCAACGACAATATCACGGTGATCTTCGTCAACAACGCCATTTACGGCATGACCGGTGGTCAGATGGCCCCCACCTCCCTGCCCGGACAGGTGACCCAGACCTCCCCCTACGGCCGTGACGTCAAGCAGTGCGGATTCCCCATCCGCGTCTGCGAGATGCTGGCCACCCTGGATGGCCCCGAGTATCTGGAGCGCGTCACCGTCAATAACGTGAAGCAGATCCGCAACGCCAAGAAGGCTATCAAGAAGGCCTTCCAGAACCAGGTGGAAGGGAAGGGCTTCTCGCTTGTTGAGGTTCTGTCCACCTGCCCCACCAACTGGGGTATGACCCCTCAGGCGGCTCTCAAGTGGATCGACGACAAGATGATCCCCTACTACCCTCTGGGTGTATACAAGGACAGAACCGCGGCCGCCGCTGCTGCTGAGAAGGAGGAAAACTAAATGAGTACAGTTACGAAGGAATTCCTCTTTTCGGGCTTTGGCGGACAGGGTATTCTGTTCGCAGGTAAGTTCATCGCCTACAAGGGTTTGACCGAGGGCAAGAACGTAAGCTGGCTCCCCTCCTACGGTCCCGAGATGCGCGGCGGTACTGCCAGCTGCGGCATCATCATCAGCGACGGTGCGGTGGGCTCCCCCATCGTGGCCAAGCCCGATATCCTTGTCGCCATGAACCTGCCTTCTCTGGATCGTTACGAGTCCGCCGTCAAGAAGGGCGGCATGATCTTCTATGATTCCTCCCTCATTGAGCGTCCCCTGAAGCGCACCGACGTCAAGGCCTACGCCGTCCCCGCCACCCGTCTGGCCGGTGAGAACGGCTTCCCCACCCTGGGCAACATGATTCTGGTGGGCAAGATCCTCGCCGCTCTGGGCGAGTACAACGAGGAGGGCGTCAACGCCGCCCTCGCCAAGGTCATCTCCGCCAAGCGCGCCGATATGCTGGAGCTCAACTACAAGGCTCTGGAGCTGGGCGCGAATTACTGAGAATGATATGGGGCTCTGCCCCAAACCCCGCCAAAGAACCTTTTTGCAAAAAGGTTCTTTGGAATCTCCCAAAACTTTAAATAGTGTTATTTAAAGTTCTTGAAAAGGGGGCGCGGGGGAAAACTTCTTTTAAGAAGTTTTTCCCCCGCAAAAAGAAATCTAAGAAAGGAAATTACCGTCATGAATATTTCCATCACCAAGACCACCTGCCCCAAGGAGAAGCCCGATGCTTCCACCTTGGGCTTCGGTAAGATCTTTACCGACCATATGTTTCTCATGGAGTACGAGCCCGAGCGTGGCTGGTACGACGCCCGCATCGTGCCCTTCGGCAACCTGTCTCTCCATCCCGCCGCAACGGTTCTGCACTACGGCTCCGAGATCTTCGAGGGTCTGAAGGCATACCGCCGCGAGGATGGCAAGGTCCAGCTTTTCCGCCCCATTGAGAATATCCGCCGTCTGAACCGCTCCGCAGAGCGTCTCTGCCTGCCCGAGCTTCCCGAGGAGCTGGGCATGGAGGTGCTGACCGCTTTTGTGAACATGGAGCAGGATTGGACGCCTTCTGCCCCCGGTACCTCGCTCTACCTCCGTCCCCTGATGTTCGGTAACGACGAGACCCTGGGCGTCCACGCCGTGCATCACACCACCTTCATGATCATCGCCTCCCCCGTAGGCAGTTACTACAAGGAGGGCATCAACCCCGTGGGTATCATGATCGAGGACGAGGATGTCCGCGCCGTCAAGGGCGGTACGGGCTACACCAAGTGCGGCGGTAACTACGCCGCTTCCAACCGCGCCGGTGCCCGCGCCGAGAAGAAGGGCTATGCCCAGGTTCTGTGGCTGGACGGTGTTCACCGCAAGTACATCGAGGAAGTGGGCGCTATGAACGTCATGTTCAAGATAGGCGGCGAGGTGGTTACGCCCATGCTGTCCGGCTCCATCCTGCCCGGTATCACCCGTATGTCCTGTCTGGAGGTTCTGCGCTCCGAGGGCTACAAGGTCAGCGAGCGTCTCATCAGCGTAGACGAGTTGGCCGAGGCCATGGAGAACGGCACTCTGGAGGAGGCCTGGGGCACCGGTACCGCCGCTGTGGTCTCTCCCATCGGCGAGCTCTGCTACAAGGACAAGAAGTACACCGTAAACGGTGGCAAGATCGGCGAGGTCACCCAGCACCTTTATGACACCCTCACGGGCATCCAGTGGGGTAAGATCGAGGATACGTTCGGCTGGACGCTGCCTATTGACTGATCCATTCCATAGAAAAACGGCTGTTTCCCGTGGGAAACATCCGTTTTTCTATGGAATATTACTGTCCGAATACCTTATCCAGACCATTTTGTGCGCCCCTGCTATTCTGTCTCATATAAGAGGAGAAGTTGGCCTTTTTCGCCTCGCACATTTTAGGGATCATGTAAACCAGCGCGTCCATCTGACCGGAGGAGTTGCAGGAAATCAGACCCACATCGGAGACCTGGGAATTCCAAATGATGTCCAGCATCTCGGCATCCTCGGGAGATTCAGCCAGCTTAGAGCCCAGGAGCTTTTCGTAGTAAGCGGTCTTGACGTCGGCGGTGTAGTAGCCCATAAGCTCCAGCACGTCACCCACCATCTCGGGGTTCTTGATGGAACCGGGAACGCCGAAAATACCGTTCCAGTTAAGAGACTTGTACTCGGTCTGGTTCTCATCCCACAGGGGGTAGGGAAGGATACCGAAGCGGATGTCCTCCTCGCGGAGAGAAACCAGCGCTTTATTGTCGGTGAGTTGGAACAGGGTCTTACCGTCGGAGAATTTGATCATTTTTTCCGCGCTGCCGTTATCGGTGGATTTCCAGAAGTAAGAGTAGTCTGCCTGATACATGGCCATGATCTTATCGATGAGAGACAGCATTTTCTCGCTGTTATTCTCATAAGCGAGAGCGAAGTTGCCCACGTCGTCCCGATCAACGATCTTCATATCCGAGGAGGTGACGAAGCTGATGAGCGGCACCCAGCCCCAACCGCTGATGCCATAGGTGTCCTGGGTGTCCCACTTGCCGTCACCGTTGTCGGCAGACACCGTGGAAGCCATCTCAATCAGCTTATCCAATGTCCAGGTCTTGTTGAGAACAGAGTCGTAGGGGGCAGTTAAGTTGTACTGGTTCATCAGATCCTTGTTGAACACAAGAATCTTTACGTCTGCCAGACAGAAGTCGTTGTAGCCGATCAGGTACTTGTCATTGACCTTGACCTCCTCCATAAGCTCGGTGGCCCAGTAGGGAGCGTCCAGATTGACCGAATCCAGCTCGCCGATGTCGTACAGGGCGTTGCTGGTGATCAGATCAGTCACACCTTGGTAAACGTGGGTCAGCACCATCTGGTAGGAATCGTCACCGGCCTGGACAGTCTTGCTGACGTTGGAGGCGTATTCGGTCCAGGAGCCTGCATCCTGGTAGACCAGGGTCACGCCCAGGTGATCCTTGAGCTTGAGGCCGCGCTCATATACAGCGGTCTCCAGATCACCGGCCTTGATATCCTCCATGTCCTCAATGGCGATAACGTCACGGGGAACCGAGGAGCCGCTGGCTACAAAATTGAAATCGCAATCATAATTCTTGACGGCGATGTCGGGCTTGTATTCGGTGGTGGCCTCGGTGACGGCACCGGTGTCACCGGCAGCCTCGGTCTCGCCGGTCTCGTTGCTCGTAGCACAAGCAACGGCGGAGAGGGACATGATCACGGTCAGCAACAGAGCTACAAGCCGTATGAGATTTTGGTGTTTCATAAGAAAACTCCTTTCAAAATACATATCCTTATTTTAACACATGGATTCGTCATTGTCAACATGTCAATATGACGAAAATATGAAAAGCATTGGCTTTTTGACGGCGACACGGTAAAAAATAGAGAAAAGCGGGAAATAATTTCGGGAAACAGTTGCAATTCGGATGATTTTGTGATATACTATTTCTGATTAAGATATGACAAGGATGGATATATATGGCAACCGTTAACCAAAAAGTTTCCCGCTTTATCGAATGCGGCAAAATCATCAATACCCACGGCTGTCGCGGCGACGTGAAGGCCGAGCCCTGGACGGATACCCCCCGCGATCTCATCGACCTGGGGCGTGTGTTCATTGGGGACGGTGAAAATAAAAAAGAGATCAAAATTCTCCGTGGCTCGGTTATGCAGGGACGGTTCCTGATGCTGACGCTGGACGGTGTGAACGATATGGACGCCGCCGATGCACTGCGGAATACGGTGCTCTACGCCGCCCGCGAGGATTTCCACCTGGCCGAAGGGCAGTATTTCCTCTCGGACGCCATCGGGCTTCCCGTGCTGGATGCCCGCGAGGGCAGGGAAGGGAATCTCTTGGGAACTGTAACCGACATCTCCCCCAACGCCGCCTCCGATATTTACACCGTTCGGACGCCCGATGGGGCCGACGTGCTGGTTCCTGCCATTCCCGTGTTCGTTTCAGAGGTCAAGCCGGGTGAGTACGTCCGCATGACCCCCATTGACGGTATGTTTGAGAACCGCGATCCGTCGGTTGCCGATACCGCAGGCAAGGAGAATGACTGATGCGCTTTGATATCATGACCCTGTTTCCCGATCTCGTGGAGCGGGTGCTGGGGGAGAGCATCATCGGACGGGCGCAGGAAGCGGGCTTTTGCACCGTAAAGACCCACAACATCCGCGACTACTCCGAGGACAAGCATCGCCGCGTGGATGATACCCCCTACGGCGGCGGAAAAGGCATGCTCATGGCCGCGCCTCCCATCTACAACTGTTACCGCGGGGTTTTGGCCGACCAGCTGAGGGACGGCTTCGACGGCCGCCGACGGGTCATCTACCTCTCCCCCGGTGGGCGGGTACTGACCCAACAGATCGCCGAGGAGTTGGCGGGCAAATACGACAACCTCATCCTCCTTTGCGGTCACTACGAGGGCGTGGACCGCCGCATCGTGGAGGAGATCGTGGACGAGGAGATCTCCATCGGAGATTACGTCCTGACGGGCGGTGAGATTCCCGCCTGTATTCTGGTGGACTGCGTGGCACGGCTCACCGACGGTGTTCTGGCCGCTCCTGAGTGCTACGAGAATGAAAGCATTTCCTCGGGTATGCTGGAATACCCCCAGTATACCCGTCCCGTAGACTACCACGGCATGAAGGTGCCCCCCGTGCTTCTGTCGGGGGATCACAAAAAGATCAACGAGTGGCGCTATGAGGCCGCTTTGGAGCTGACCCGCCGTCAGCGGCCTGATCTGCTTCCGGAGGAACTCCGCCCCACTGAGGATGAAAGCGCCAACGGAGCCTGACCTCGGGACAAATTTTGTATATGATGAGCTACATACAGCTATCGCGGTAAATTACGGCACGGCGCAAACCGTAAACCGTAAAACCTAAAACGCAAACAACGAAGGAAAGGAGGGGAGGATATGAATCAAACAGGAAAAAGGAATCAACCTCATGCACGTCGCCGCAGTGTTTTGTGGGACGGTCTGAATCGCGGAACAGCATGGTTGTATGCCGTGATCACTCAGTCTGTTTGGGGACGGATCATGACAGGATATCGTAAAGCTGATGATGATCTTGAGAAAGGTCGTCGCTATCCGGGACGGCTTCGTTGTACACCCGTGTCCCCTGCCAGAATGCGCTTGGTCGGCGCGATGGAGAGCAGTTTCCTTTTTCGTGGAATTCGCGCTCTTTTCCACACGCTGTTTGGTTGCCCGTCGGTTTTTTACGGTCTTTTTGGACTTTCATACGGTCTTTTGAGTGTTCTGCTTTTCTTTGTTGCTCCTTTCGTGTCCGGCAGATTGCTTCAATCCACCGATCACCTTGTGATCTCGGCGGTGATCGCCCTGCTGTCCATACCTCTGTCGTTGACTTCTAAAACAATGGCTGAAGCCTTCGGCGCCAGTCCCCTTTTTCGATTGATCTTCATCCGCTTTTTAGGCATTCCGGAGGATCGATTCTTTATTTCGCGGCCCGGCATTCCCAAGATCGGATACTATCTGTCGATCCTTGCAGGGCTTTTGGCGGCAGTCGGCACCCTGTTCATGTCGCCCTTGGTTATTCCGTTGATTTTAGGAGCTTTGGGCATATTGGGGATGATATTTACCTACCCCGAAGCAGGTGTAGTGATATCCACTGTTATGCTTCCCGCAGTGTGGTTGGATCAACGCTTTATGATCATTCTTGTGGTGCTCATTCTTCTGACGTGGCTCAGTTACGCCGTGAAACTTTTGCTCCTGCATCGCACCATTCGCTTTGGCCTTTTGGATCGAGTGATCCTTGTTTTCGGACTGTTCATGCTGGTTTCAAACATGATCAGTGCGGATGTGTCTTCTGAGACCATGTGGCAGAGAGTTTGCCTGCTGGTCTGTCTAAGTAGTTATTTCCTGATCATGAATTTGATGACTACCCGTGCATATATCCGCCGTTGTTTGGTGGGCGTGGGGGTATCCGTGGTCGTGGTGACCCTTCTTGCTTACTTGCGCATTGTTCCGGCAGATGGCCTGGCTTGGCTGGAGGGCTCTCGGGCCGGAGATGCCATCATCGCCGGCTTCCATGATGGAATGGAACGTCTGTCCGGTCTGTGGGTGGAGCATTCCGAACTGTATTTGGTGCTGGTATTCCCTTGGTTGTATGCCTATCTGTTGCACACCAAACGCTTGCGCCGGAAGATCATGGGCGTGGTCTTTATTGCCCTTGATTTGGCGTTGATCCTTATGACCGATTCTGTAAGTGCACTGTTCTGTGTGGTTGGCGTGACGGTTCTCTTCCTCCTTCTGTTGGGTCACAGATGGTTATCCGCAGGTTTGTTTTCTCTTCCGCTGGTGTGGTGCGGTATGTATTGGATCATGGATCTGTACCCCATCTCGGACGGTTTGCAGACCATTCTGTCCCGAAGCCGCTTATATAAGTCCCAACTGGCAGACAGCCTGTGGCAGATCGTGTGGGATCATCCGGCCGGGATCGGTGCCGGCGAGGAGGCGTTTGTGGCTGTTTATCCCGCTTATGCGTCGCCTGATTTGGGCGCTGTAACCGATTGCGGCAATCTGTTCTTTGAGATTCTGCTCAGTTATGGATGGGTGGGCTTGATCCTGTCCGTTACCATTCTGTTCTTGTGTCTGCAAAAAGGTTTGACCTGTCTTGGGCATACCGTCGTCAGTAAGGATCGTGCTATGATCCTTGGTGGAATCACCAGCCTGGTCGGCATGGTAGTTTTTGGATCGGTACGCAGTTTTATCCTGTCTCCCCGCGTATTCTTTACGGTCATTCTGGTCATCGCTCTGTGCAGTGCCTATGAAAACATCATTTTCGACGAAAGTGATATGAGGGACGTCGAGTGGAGCAGTTCTCCCCAAGGAGAGGATCGTTTCTATCGGAGAGGCGAATATATCAGTCAAAAGGAGTGAATCGTATGGCTTCTTATAATCATAATGGTAGCGGTACGGATGACCGCAAGTTGTCCGGCTTTTCCAAACGGAACCGTGTGTCACAAGCGAGCGACAATGTCGTGGCGGATAACGGACGGCTGAGCAAGGGGCGCGGTAAAGTCATGTTGGGCCGCAGGGGAGACCGTTGGTGGATTTCTTTACTGGTGGATATGGCACTTCTTTTGGTATTGGCAGGGCTTATTGTAGGCGCGGTGTTTGGTTACCGTGCGTTGCGTGACCTGTATGCGCCCGTTTGGGAGACCCGCGAAGTTGTTTTCTGTGTGGAAATGAAGGGGATCGATCCCGAATTGGTGAAGTACGGTAAGGACGGACGTCCCACCATTGTCAATAATTCCATTTGGAGTTCAGATCTTACGGATGCCGATCATCTGGGGATCGTAACGGATGTGCGTTCGGTGCTGGTTCCTTTGAATGATGGCACAAATACGCTGACTCTGTATCTTACTGTAGAGGCCAATGCATATTACCGTCTGGGAAAGGGGTATCGTATGGGTGAGACTATGCTGCTCGCAGGTTACGAAGGCGTTTTCCGTCTGGAGAGCTTGTCTGCTCAAGGTAGTATCATTTCGATGCATGAAAAACAGGATGAGGTACAAACCACCGGCGAAGCGGAAACGGCCGTGAGGGAACCCGATATGATCGATCCCGATGCCCAAGGTTAAGATCAGGAGGTTGTGATGGATAATAATCAGAATAACACGGTTGTCCGTAATCCCCGTAAGAGCCGATGGTCTGTCACGGATACCGTACTTCTGCTTCTTGTGCTGGTGGCTGTGGCGGGATGCATCTACCGCCTTGTGTATGCTGTCTATCGGGAAGAGCAGGAGTCACAGGATATCCTGTATGAAGTCTACTTTGACGTAAGCGAGACTCACAAAAATGTTTTGGCTGAGATTCGGAATTTTGACGAAGTATATCTTTATGAAAATGATGTACAACTGGGGAATATCGGTGTCACGGAAGCCGATGAGGAACTGCGGGTCTACATGAACAAGGTGACCCCCATTACGGGGACGGATCTGCTTACAGCGGAAATGTGCATGCTTGCCAAGGGAACCATGACCGATAGGGGGCTTTTCGTGGCAGGAAGCGGGCGATACTTGACTCCGGGCAGTGAGCTCGTGGTTCGCACGGATCGCGTGCTGCTGACCATTCGGATTACGAAAATCGAAGTTAAATCCTGATTTTTTGGGTGCGATTGTGTAAAATGATATAAAAAATGTCTCCACAACTATGAAAAATCCTAAATATTGACGCTTGATTTCCGGCGCGATTTTTGGTATACTACATGATGTAGAGAAGTCGATGAATGTGTGATGATACTGCGCCTTAACGCGGTGTCGTACGAACGGTCAAAGAACTCTCGATGACCGCTTTCGGATGCCGTTTACGGAATCCTCCGCAAGTGGTGTCCCTATTACAAACAGGAGATCAAGTTCATGAAAAGTCGTCAAGTAGTTATTACCAATGCCAGCGGTCTGCACGCAAGACCTGCTACTTTCTTTATCCAAAAGGCTAACTGCTATAAGTGTTCCATTTGGGTGGAGAAGGACGATCGCAAGGTCAATGCCAAGAGCCTTCTGGGTGTTCTGTCCCTGGGTATTGCCAAGGGCATGACCGTGACCCTGATTGCCGACGGTCAGGATGAGGATGCCGCTCTGGACGGTCTGACCGCCCTCATCAACTCGGGCTTCGCAGAGTAATTTTCGACGTCCGACGGTTCGCTTTGCACAAGCGTACATAGCAAAGAGATATAACGGCGCGAGCACTACCCAGGCGGGTACAGAGGCCCGCGCCGTTTATCTGTATTGAGGAAAGGAGTCCGCTATGCCAATCCGTGAAGAAGAACGAAAGCAGCTGCTGGAAAAGGCGAACTCCTTGCCGCTTTGTCCCGGCGTTTACATCATGAAGGACAGGGAAGGACGGGTTATCTACGTGGGCAAGTCCCGCAAACTCAAGAATCGGGTGTCCCAGTACTTCCAGAACGGTGAAAAGAACCTCAAGACCGCCCGCATGGTGGCGGCCGCCAAGGACTTTGAATACTTCCTATGTGACACCGAGATGGAGGCTCTGACCCTGGAGAATACCCTCATCAAGCAGCACAACCCTAAGTATAATATCCGTCTGAAGGACGCCAAGTCCTATCCCTATATCAAAATCACCGACGAGCCCTATCCCCGCCTCATTATGACCCGCAAGCGGGACAAGGATAAGGGCAAGTATTTCGGTCCCTATTCGGGTGTGTCCACCGTGTTCTCGGTGCTTGACACCCTGCGCCGTGTGCTGGCGCTTCCCTCCTGTAACCGCCGCTTCCCACGAGACATCGGAAAGGAGAGACCCTGTCTCTACTATCAGATGGGGCGTTGCTGCGGCCCCTGCACGGGAAAGGTCAGCGAGGAAGAATACGCTGTTACCGTGTCTCTGGCATCGGATATCCTGCGCGGTAACACGGGGGAGGTCAAACGCCGTCTCACCGAGCAGATGTACGTCCACGCCGAGGAAGAGCGGTTTGAAGCCGCCGCACGCTGTCGGGATACCATCGCCGCCCTTGACCGCCTGCGGGAAAAGCAGACCGTGGTCGCCGCTCCCGACACCGAGCAGGACGTTATCGGCTTTTACGGGGACGAGGTAGCTTCCTGCGTGTCGGTATTCTATATCCGCGCGGGGGCGGTCATCGACAAGGACGATTTTCTGGCAGGTGCTGAGCGTATCCTGGACGAGGAGACTCTGGGGGCGTTCATCTGTGAGCACTATCGTGTTCGGGAGCATATTCCGAGACAGATCCTGCTGTCCTTCACCCTCGATCCTGAGGAGTTGGCGGGACTTTCCCAATATCTGACCAGTATGGCGGGGCATAAGGTTACCCTCCGTACTCCCGAGCGAGGACAGGCGCACACGCTCTGTGAGCTGGTCTGCTCCAACGCCGCTGAAAAGGTGCGGCAGTACCGCCTGGACGCCGAAAAGGACGAGGGGGCGCTGGTGCGCTTGGCTGAGCTCCTGGAGCTTCCCGGCTATCCTGCCCGTATCGAGGCCTACGATATTTCCAACCTGGGTAGAGAGCATCTGACCGCAGGCATGATCGTCTGCGAGGATGGCAAATTCAACAAATCGGATTACCGCTACTTCAAGATCCAATCGGTTACGGATACCACCGATGACTACGCCAGCATGCGGGAAGCCCTGGATCGCCGCCTGTCCCATCTGGAGGACGGCGAGGGATCCTTCTCAAAGCTCCCCGACCTGATCCTGCTGGACGGCGGACGGGGACACGTGGGTGTGGTGCGTCAGCTCATGGAGGAGCGGGGGCTGGATATTCCAGTTTTTGGCATGGTTAAGGATGATTTCCACAAGACCCGCGCTCTCTGCACCGAGGACGGCGAGATCAGCATTGCCCGTGAGAAGGCGGTGTTCGTGTTGGTCTACCGCATCCAGGAGGAGGTGCACCGCTTTACGGTGTCTCGCATGGACGCCGCCAAGCGCAAGACTCTCACCCATTCCACCTTAACCAAGATCAAGGGCATCGGAGACGCCAAGGCCAAGGCACTTCTGCAGGCCTTCGGCGGGATCGCCGGGGTCAAGAACGCCTCCGAGGATGAGCTGGCAACCGTTAAGGGGATTTCCAAGACGGATGCGGCGCAGATTCGGGCTTACTACGATAAAAAAAAGTAAATTGCAGTTTAACGGTGAGTTTGTTTATGTACTTTTCTTTCCTTGTCGAAAGAAAAGTACCAAAAGAACGCCACTTAAGGAAGAAACCCACGGTTTCTTCCTTAAGTATCCATCATCCTAATACGCGCACTTCTTTCGCCAGTGGGCGAAAAAAGTTGATCGCGCGGATGGTCGCCAAGACCCGAGAACCCGCACGAACGGCGGAGCGCCGTCCGCGCGGAAGTCGCCGCTCGACCTCTACCCCAAAGTCGCTGTTTTCCTTATTGGGCAAGAGGAAACC
>JAZSBH010000058.1:0-2970 GCA_045602325.1 Eubacteriales bacterium
GCTCTGCCCCTGGACCCCGCTTAAGGGACTTTTGAAAAAGTCCCTTAAGAATCCTCAAAACTTTCAAAAAACATTGATAATTAATCCTTTTTTGAAAGTTCTTGAAGAGAGTCCAGAGAGGAACTTCGCAATGTTTGCTGAAAGCAAACTTGCACCGAGCGAAGCGAGGAGGCTTTCAAGAAGTTCCTCTTTGGCGTTCTCCCGCTCCCCGACAAACCCCAATTTGTAAATACCAATCGGGATACGAAACCGTACCCCGACAGATCATAAGCATACTTACGCCTTGGCAAAATCCATCCTGTCCAGCTCGTCCTTGGTGTAGGTATAGCGGGTATTGCAGAAGCGGCAGACAATCTCCAACTTCTCGGGCTTGCCTTCGGCCACCTGCTCGGCCAGCAGATCGTTCACCTGCTTACGGCCGAGAGACTGCATAACGGCATCCATTTTACCCTTGGAGCAGTTGCACTTGTAGTCTACGGTCAGTTCGTCGAAGATATCGTAGGGAATGTCGCGGAGAGCCACGTCCATGATGGCCTTGTTGTCCATACCCTTGTCGATCATGGAGGACAGGTGGGCGAGATCAGCAGCGTTGCGCTCCAAAAGGTCGATGGTCTGCTCGTCGGCGAAGGGAAGGAGCTGGACCAGGATGCCACCCGCCGCGCGGCAGGTGTGATCGGTGTCCACCAGCACGCCCAGGGCACAGAGGGTAGGCACCTGCTCGCTCTCGGCGTAGTAGGTGGTGATGTCCTCGGCGATTTCGCCGCTGGTCAGAGCGACCGAGCCGCTCTCGGGGATCTCACCGCCCAGATCCTTGATGACGTTGATGACGCCACCGCCCACAAGACCGCCTACGTCCAGCTTGCCGCTGGGCTTCAAGGGCAGATCGGCGGCGGGGTTCTGGATATACCCGCGGACGTTGCCGATCCAGTCGCTGACTGCCAGAATACGCCCGGCGGGGCCGTCGCCCTCAAAGGCTACGGTGATGGAGTCGGTCTCCTCGCCCAGCATACACCCCATCATGGAGGTGACGGTCAGTACGCGACCCAGCGCCGCCGTAGCGGTGGGGGAGGGCTTGTGGTATTCGATGGCGCGGTTGACCATCTCGGTGGAACGAATGACGTGAACCCGCGCGCTGCCGTCTTGGGTCATGGCGCGGAGAATGGTGTTGTTGCTCATGGTGTTTCGCTTTCTTTGTTTTATGATTATGATATGTTGTTAAAATTGGGTTTGTCGGTGGGATGTTCCTTCATGAGGCCCCCCCCGGGAGGGGGCTCCCGACGAAGTCGGGTGGGGGGGCCTTCGTGCCTGTAACACACATCTTTTCCCAGGTAAGAGCAGTATGTTTTTCGTTGCGCGTTCTCCCTCAGTCGCTCCGCGCCCGAGCTTGCGAGGATGAGCCCTCTCGGAGGGAGCCTAAAAAACAGTGTCTTCCCGACAACCCCAATTTGAAGCTCAGGAATACAATGCTGAATAACGGTCTGCGCAGAGATACCAATCGCCCTTTTTCCTCGTCCTCGCCACCACGTACCACCGCTCGGTGGTCTCGGTCACAGGCGAGAAATCAAAGTCGGCGTACATCCCGCAGAGATCAAACCCCGCCTCATCCAAGGCGGCGGCTATTTCTGTCTCGTCAAAGCACCGCTCGGTCTGCTCCTCGTCGGAGCGGGTGTAGACTCCGTCTTCTCCCTCGGCAAAGAGGGACAGGTAGAATTTACACAGGCGGCTCCCGGGATCGTACTCATTCTGCCAGCCGCAGAAGATTGCCTTGCCGTCCTCGTCCTCATCCTCCAGGATATACGCATTGTTCCCGTAGGTGTGTGCAAACTTGTAGGGGCTGTTGACGTCAAACACCAGAAGCCCCCCGGGGGCGAGGTAGAGGTGGATGCATTTCAGGCATGCCAAAAGATCCCCGTCTCCGCAGAGATAATTGAGACTGTCGAGGCAACAGACCGTGGCATCCACGGTGCCGTAGAGCTCGAATTCCCGCATGTCCTGTTGCAGGAAAAGGGGGGCAGGGTGCTTGGCCAGTTCTTCCATGGCGGCGTCGGTGTCCAATCCGTCGGGGTCAATGCCAAGACGGGCGCAAGCCTCCTCAAAGAGGCGGTCGGTGCGGTCGTTGTTCTTGTCGCATGCCTCGGCCAGCATCTCTGCGCTGCCGTCAATGCCGATCATATCGTACCCGCGATCGGCCAGCGGGAAGGTCATGCGCCCCGTGCCGCAGGCCAGATCCAATACGATCTCGGGGCGGGCGGGGAGAAATTTTTCAAAGCAGGCTTCCAAAAATTCACTCCACCGCTCGTAATCCACGTCGGCGTTGAATCGGTCGTAGGCGGACGCGATGGCGCGGTATCCGTCGTACATAGGTATCCTCTTTATGATGGGGGTGATTCGTTGATTCAGGAACGGTGGCGGTCGGTGAGTCCGGGATGGCGGTTGGCATCCAGATTGTCGAGCACCTTGTTGTAGCCGTCACTGCCGTACTTGAGACAGCGGTTGACGCGGCTGATGGTGGCGGTGCTGAGCCCCGTTTGGGCGGCGATATCAGCGTAGACGGCGTTGGCCCGCAGCATACGGGCGGCCTGCATACGGCGGGACATCTCCTGCAGTTCGGAAACGGTACAAAGGTCTTCAAAAAAGCTGTAGCAATCCTCAACAGTCTCGAGCGTCAGGATGGCGTTGAACAGGAAATCCAGCTTTTCGTCCTTGATTTTGCTTGCCATGGTGAAACTCCTTTCGGGGCAGGAAATATCCCTGCCTTGTTTGGGACTATTATACCACAAACTTTTGACCGTGTAAAGAGGAATGAACAAAATAACCAAACTTTTTTGCAAATAAACATCCACCCGCCAAGCGGGTGGTTTTTCACATGCGGGCATAGCCCTCCATTCTTCGCTATGCGTAAACGCATCTATACGAACTGCCAACTGCGTGGGGACTGTTACTTGCTACCCGTAAACGGGCCCTTATCGC
>JAZSBH010000059.1:0-7207 GCA_045602325.1 Eubacteriales bacterium
GGCGCATGAACTGGGGCCGTGGTTACGATACCCGCCGCAAGAAGAACAGCGCCGAGGGCGCCATGAGCGGCACCTTCTTTGACTACCAATGGCGCACCGTCCTGCTCCGCGAGCCCCGCTTCGTCATGATCACGGGCTGGAACGAATGGGTCGCCCAAAAGAATCTGTACGAGGGTGAATACTGCTTTGTGGACGGCGTGAATCTGGAATACTCCCGCGATGCCGAGCCCATGAAGGGCGGCTACGAGGATGCTTACTACATCCAGATGATGTACTACATCCGCCAGTACAAGTACAATGCCGCCGAGGGCATGATCGCGGATGCCACCCGCAAAACCATCGACGTACGTGGTGCGGCAACACAGTGGGATGACGTTAACGCGGTATACCGCCGCGTCGGCACAGACGACGGTTCCCGCAATTCGGCGGGCGGTGCTCCTACCGTCCATTACAGGCAGAATGCCGTGCAGAACAACGTTCTGGAAGTCCGTGTCACCAACGATGCCGAGAATCTCTACTTCTACATTGAATGTGAAGCCGATATCGTAGTATCCGAGGCGGCCAACTTCATGAATATCTTCATCGGTATCGGCTCCGCTCCCACCATGAAGGGGTGGGAGAGCTACGAGTTCGTCATCGGCCGCACCCGCGACGGCAGTACCGCCGCCATCGAACAGCTGAACGCCGATTTCACGGGCGAAAAATTGGATGCCGCCGCTACCTACACAGTGCAGGGCCACATCATGCAGGTCAGCATTCCCCGCGCCGCCCTGGGGCTGGATGCCGCAGGTGACTTCTACTTCAAGGTCGCCGACGGTGTGTCCGATCCCGCCGAGATCATGGACTACTACGTCACCGGCCGCTCCCTTCCCATGGGAAGGCTCAGTTACCTGTATCAGATAGACAAATAAGAGATGGATTCAAAAGGGAGCCCGCCATCACGGCAGGCTCCCAATTTTTTATTGAAAGGAAAAAATATAAAGAAAACTTACGCAAAGCTCCGAGAAGTCTCACTCTTCCTTCTCGAAAGCGTCCTTGTCCAACCCACAAACGGGGCAGACGAAATCCTCGGGCAGATCCTCGAAAGGAGTGCCGGGCTCAATGCCGTTGTCAGGATCGCCGACGGCGGGATCGTATTCGTAACCACAAGGGCATACATACTTCATGGGACTGTCCTCCTATTATTTTGATATCTATTTTTTCCCGCGCGGCGGATCTTATACGCCGCATGGGGATTTTGCAGCCTTTCGACTGACTGAAGCTTACAGAACCAGGCTGGGTGCGGTATACACGCGGCCGGCGTACTCCTGATCCAGGGCGTACAGACCCTTGGGGTCACTGCCGAACAGCTTGTAGCGATTAATCATGGAGTCGGCGTTGTCCTCCTCCTCCATTTGCTCGTCCACAAACCAGTCGAGGAACTTCATGGTGCGGTAGTCTCTTGCCTCGTAACACTCGTGATAGATGGCATTGATGAGGGCGGTGACGTAACGCTCATGCTCTGCGGCAACCTCCAGGGGATCCAGAATGCAGTTATAGGTCTTGTCGGGCTTGTCAATGGCCTCCAGAGTGACCTTCCAGCCATTGTTCTGCATGTACTTCATGAACAAGAGGGCGTGGTCGCGCTCCTCCTGGGCCTGGATCATGTAGTAGTTGGCATAGCCGTCCAGATCCAGCTCGTCGTAGTAGTTGGCGATATCCACGTACAGATAGGCGCTGTACAGCTCCTTATTGATCTGCTCGTTAAGCAGGGTCTTAATCTTATCGTTCATGATGATCTCCCTTCTGATTCTGTATTGGGGGCAGCGTTTACAAGAATCACTCCAAACGGCCGGGAAAGGCCGATCAGTCGGAGCGACTGAGAAATAACCGAAGCATCTCTCAAGCAGACCTGCGAATGCCTTGCCGTGTCTTGCCTCGTCGCGGCGTTAGATTTTGTACCAGTCGCTGGGATTGCCAGGACGTTTGGCGCCGCACTTTTCGCAGGTTGTGCGGGGAGCCCCCGCATAGGAGCAGTTATTGGGTGTGTTACATATTGAACAATTCCAAGTTAATTCGTCAACAGACTTTGGATGGTACATGTCCGGCGAAGAATTCGGGTATATGCGATCACATTTTGGACATATCACATGAGAATCCATGCGAAAATTCTCAAATTCACAGCCGCATCTGCATATAACCATCTGCTTGGCCCCTTACATATTACTTACCGAAGTATCTCTCCAGCAGACCTGCGAAAGCCTTGCCGTGTCTTGCCTCGTCGCGGGCCATCTCGTGGACGGTGTCATGGATAGCGACCAGGTTCAGCTCCTTGGCGGCCTTGGCCAGCTCGAACTTGCCGGCAGTAGCACCGTTCTCAGCCTCAACTCTCATCTCCAGATTCTTCTTGGTGGAATCGGTCAGGCATTCACCCAGCAGCTCGGCAAACTTTGCGGCGTGCTCGGCCTCCTCAAAGGCGGCCTTCTCCCAGTACAGGGCAATCTCGGGATAACCCTCGCGGGCAGCGACGCGGGACATGGCCAGATACATACCCACCTCGGAGCACTCACCCTCAAAGTTGGCGCGCAGGCCTTCCTTGATGTGCTCGGGGGCATCCTTGGCCACACCGACGATGTGCTCGGCAGCCCAAGTCATATTGCCTTCCTTAACTTCCTCAAACTTGTCCTCGCCCTTGACCTTGCATCTGGGGCACTGCTCGGGGTAGTTCTCGCTCTCGATGATCTCACCGCAAACCTTGCATCTCCACTTTTTCATGTTGTAATTCCTCCTGAATTATAATTTTTTAATTTTGTTTTGAGCGCAGCCTTGGCTGTTCGCTCGTAGGGTACTTTGGTATGCGCTTCAGCGCACAGCACTCAGCAAGTCTCCCAACCCGATCCGCTCGTCCACCACCATGGCCACGGTCAGACGATCCAGCCGCTCGGTCAAGTGGCTGTTCAGCTCCTCGAAGACGTGGTGCAACCGGCAACAGTCTTTGTTGGGGTTGTTGAGACAGGTGTGCGTCTCCGACAGACATCGATTGATCTCGATGGGCCCGTCGATGGCCTCGATGACCCGTCTGACCGTCAGAGCCGCAGGGTCGGTATTCAGGCTGTATCCTCCTGCCGCACCGCGACTGGTTTTGACCAGCTCGGCTTGGGACAGCTTATGCAGGATCTTTAGCCCGAACCGCGTAGGGACGGCCACACCCTCGGCCAACGTAGCCGCGCCCACGGTGGAAACTCCCGCGGCGGACTGCTTGGTCAGAAGGCACATCATACGCAGGGCGTAATCCGCTTCCTGTGTGATCTTCATAGATAGAGCCATTCCTTTCGTTTCAGTGCGTCTCGAATCGACACCATTTTGGTGTGATTTAATTATACACCAAGTCAGTGGGTTTGTCAATAGGTTTTTCAAAATTTTTCGAAAAATTTTTCTGATGGGTAAAGTCGCCCTTCCCTTCTATGATTCTACGCCAGGAAATGTCTATTTTTCGGGAATCGGTTCAACTGCGTGGGGTCATTTTTTTCTTAAAATATAGGCCTTGGAAAACACGCCGATCTCAATTCCCAGCTGTTCCGCAGCCTCGCCCAACTCATTATCATCAGCGGTAAGCGCACGGGACTCAAACACTTCTTCGCTCAGAATCTCAAAACCGGTATTCAGAAACCTCTCCCTCCATGCGGGGGCGCGGCGATCCGAGTCAAGCCCGCTCCACGGAGTCTTTCCCGTTTCACGGAACACGCAAAGCATAGCTTCGGTGTCTATCCATGTTTCAACCGTATAAAAGAATCCGTTTTTCGCCAAGGTTCTGTAGATCTCGTGCAACGCTTGTTCATGGCCATCCTCTCCGTTCCGCGTAGACGATAGGCCAATATAGCCGGAATAAGCCGGAATTGAATCATTGTGAAACGGAATATCCATGAGTGAAAACTGGGCAAGATCAAGATTCTTTACTTTCTCATTCTCGTCCAGATACCGCTTCCATTCCTCAATCACCAGCGAGCTTGCATCCGTTGCCAGGCACACATGATCCGGTGCTAATTGCTTCACCGATGGCATGAGACCCATTCCGGGGCCACAAGCAATTTCCACCACGGGAGAGCCCTGCTCGATGATCTGATCCACAAGACGGCGAGAAGCTGGATTATTCAGGAAGAAATCACTATGAAAATTACGCCTCATTCTTCCCTCCCGCCAGATATCCACGTCAGATTCGTCAAAGTAGTCCGCGTCGCGGTCTGAATCATAATAGAATACACCGTCATGGCAGCGAACAGGGGCATGGGAAAACCAATCGCTGAAGGGTTTATTCACAGGAGACCTCCTTAATACAGATTCGGCTACGGGTAGCCACAAATTATAAAAGAAAGATCAATCTGATTGGGGCCGGGCCCCACGGGGGTATAGAGACACGCCCCGCTGTTTGAGCACTAACTCAATTTATCTTTGCTTTAGAAGTTTTTGGGGTCAAGGGGGCTTTTTTCAAAAAGCCCCCTTGCGTACTCCTTAAACGATTCCACCCAAATCAAACTCTCCAAGCCACTTATTCGCTTCCTCGCAGACCGCCCGCAGGCAGACCTCGTCGAAGGGGGTATCCAGCCCCGCGTGCTTCAAGAGGTCGGTGAAGGTCTTGCTGCCGCCCTCCTTGGTGTAGGCCATGTAGTGGGACCAGGCGTCGGAGAGGCCATTCTGGATCATTGCCCAGAAGCGGAGAGCAAGCGTCTGCGCCAGGCAATAGTCGATGTAGTAGAAGGGAGAGGAGTAAATGTGGTGCTGTCTCTGCCAGCCCTCACCCTCGGCGTAGAAGGGGATCTCGCCATCCAGCTTGACCCAGGGCATGTACACACCCAAAAGCTCCTTCCAGACGCCGTGGCGCTCGGCGGGGGTCATGTCGGGTCTTGCGTAGACCTCGTGCTGGAAGTGATCCACCAGGGTGCCGTAAGGGATGAAGGTCAGGGCGCCTGCCAGGTGGCTGTAAAGGAACTTGCGGGTGTCCTCTCCAAAGAAGCCCTCTGCCCAGGGCCAGGCGAAGAACTCCATGGACATGGAGTGGACCTCACAGGCCTCCATGGAGGGCCACATGTAGTCCAGAGGAATCCGCTTGCGGTTCATCCAGCAGGCGAAGGCGTGGCCTGCCTCGTGGGTGACCACCTCCACGTCGCCCTGGGTACCGTTAAAGTTAGCGAAGATGAAGGGCACCTCGTAGTCGGGGATGCCGGTGCAGTAGCCGCCGCCCTGCTTGCCCTCGGTGGAGAGGACGTCCAGAAGCTCGCCCGTCCGCATGGTGCGGAAGAACTCCGAGGTCTCGGGGGAGAGCTCATCGTAGAACTTGTCGCCCTGGCGGAGGATATCCTCGGCAGAGCCGGCGGGGCGGGGGTTGCCGGATCGGAACATGAGGGCGTTATCGGCAAAGCTCATGGGGTAGGTCTTACCCAGACGCTCGGCCTGGGCACGGTAAATGGCATCCGCCACAGGGACCAGGTACTTGACCACGGCGGCGCGGAACTTCTTCACGTCGGCCTCGGTGTAGCAGTTGCGCCCCATGCGGTAGTAGCCCAGGGTGGTGTAGCCGCTGTAGCCCAGCTTTTTGCCCATGGTGTCGCGGAGCTTTACCAGCTCGTCGTAGATGCGATCCAGCTCGGCCTGGTTGTCCTTGTACCACTGACCATCGGCCTTCCACGCGGCAAGACGGCGGGCGTCATCGGGGTCGGTCTTGAAGGGGGTGAGCTGAGAGAGGGTATAGGTGCCGCCCTCAAAGGGGATCTGCGCCGAGGCCAGGAGCTTTTCATAGGCCATGGTCAAATCATTCTCGGCCTGCATCTCGGGGATGATCTCGGGGGAGAAGGACTTCAGCGCGATCTCGGCGTTGACAAACATGAGATCGCCGTACTCAGCAGTAAAATCGGCGCGGAAGGGGGATTCCAGCAGAGCGGCGGTGAAACCCTGGGCGTACTCCTGCACCTCGGGCATGGCGGCGTTGATGTACTTGACCTCGGCGTCGTAGAACTCGTCGCGGGTGTCGATGGAGTGGCGCACCTCGGCCAGGGTGCAAAGGGTCATGATGTGCTTCTGGGCGTTCTGATACTCCAGAAATACGGCCTTGGCGGCGGTGTAGTCGGTAGCCTCGCGGAGGCGGGTAGTGAAGGCGGCGGTTTCGGCCTTGGCGGCCTCCATGTCGGGGCGGGTGTAGGGCATTTCGGTGAATTTCATGGTGGGTTCCTTTCTATATGCAGTTATTTTTCGCGTTTTTCGGGGGCGATACACTCATAACGGTTCCATGAGTATACCTCAAATTTGCCTTCTTTTCCAAAGAGCCATGCGCCCTTGGCGGCCTTTTTGCGGAGGCGGGCGACGGCATCGGCCAGCTCCTCGGAGTCGTCCTCCTCGGGGTCGTCGGAGATCCAATAGGCGGAGCAGATACCGCTGGGGACGGCGCGCACCTTGCTCCACCTGACGACGGTGATTCCATCGCGCAGGATTTCGTCGATCGCTTGGTCTACGGGGGGACCGTAGTTGAACCATTCGTAGTCGTAGTCTCCGAAGTACATATTCCAGAGGACAAGGTCGCCTTTGTCCCAATGGAAATCAAAGCACAGGTCCCTTCCGTGGAGGGGGTTCTTCACCCGCAGGACGGCAATGGGGGCATCCCCCTGCTTGCGGCCCGGTCTCGGCCAGCCTCGGATGGCGTACCATTCCCGCCGGGTGTAGTCCTCCCGCACAGCCGTCAGCCCCCGCGCGGCGAGGATGGTTTCCAGCTCGGTAATCGTCATAGCATCAATCCTCGATCAAGGTGTAGGCAAACATCTCGTAGTGCAGCCTGTCCCCCACGTCCACCCCTGCGGGCAGGAGGGCGAGGGCGATGTAGATATCCTTTTCAGGGTCGGTCTCGTCGATCTCTCGGAGGTAGGCGTACTCGCCTTCGATCTTGATGAGGATGTAGTCTTTGGGTTCCATGGGCTCCTCCTTTTGGTGGGATGACCTTATTATAGCATGGAAGAGGGGGCGTTGTCAAGGGATAGGGGCACAGAAAAAGCCCCGCGTGGCGGGGCTCGGGGGAAGGGAGTTCAAATTTGGGCTTAGCGGATAGTTGTCTGACGGAAGAGGCGGTGACACGATCCACCCTCATCCGTCGCCGCCGCAGGAGCTGGCGACACCTTCCCCCGCGGGGAAGGCAAGCACGTAGTATGTGCTAACTTTTCTTATATCCAAAAACATACTGATACTT
>JAZSBH010000060.1:0-3404 GCA_045602325.1 Eubacteriales bacterium
TTCTTGCCCATTTCGTTCTGTGAGCCAAGGAGTTGTCACCTTAACTTGTCTTCCTAAGACCGCTTGGCCTCCGACTTGAGGAATAACAAACCATCCACACGAAGCGGTTTCGGCTGCTTCGTGTTTTTTTGGCCACCCCACATTCGCAGATCCATTTCAAATCACTTGATCAGCGAGCCCCTGAGAGCGGCCGTCCGCAGGACGAAGGCCGTCCGCAAGGACGGGATCTTCCCCAATCGGGGGAATGATATATATATTTATTATTTCTGTATC
The DNA here is from genome assembly GCA_045602325.1 of Eubacteriales bacterium. Taxonomy (GTDB): domain Bacteria; phylum Bacillota; class Clostridia; order Oscillospirales; family CAG-272; genus CAMEON01. Next base: position 274 of record JAZSBH010000060.1, read on the forward strand.
TGTATCTGTTTCTGTAGCGAGGCTGAGCGCACGCTCAGCGCCGCTCAAGCCACGCTCATTGAAATCTGCCTTCCTCACCTTTTTTCACTTTTTTTCCAAAACCTCTTGCAATACCGGGTGAAATGGTTTATAATATAATAGATTATGCAATTTCATAAAAGACAGGAGACATATATATGAAACTTGGTATCGTCGGACTCCCCAACGTGGGCAAGTCCACTCTGTTCAACGCACTCACCAACGCAGGCGCCGAGTCGGCCAACTACCCCTTCTGCACCATCGAGCCCAACGTGGGCGTGGTGGCCGTGCCGGATCCCCGCATGGACAAGCTGGCCGAGATGCACAACCCCGAGAAGTACACCCCCGCCGTCATCGAATTCGTGGACATCGCGGGACTGGTGCGCGGCGCCTCCCAGGGCGAGGGTCTTGGCAATAAGTTCCTCTCCCACATCCGCGAGGTAGACGCCATTCTGCACGTAGTCCGCTGCTTTGAGGACGCCAACATCGTCCACGTGGACGGCAAGGTGGATCCTCTCCGCGACGTGGAGACCATCAACATGGAGCTGGTGCTGGCCGACATGGAGATCATGGAGCGCAAGCTGAATAACGCCCGCAAGATCCTCAAGGGTGACAAGACCGTGGCCGCTGACATCGCTGTCTACGAGCGGGTCATGAAGGCACTGGAGGACGGCCAGTCCGCCCGTACCGTGGAGTTGTCCGACGATGAGCGCGCTCTGTTCCACGATACCCCCCTCATCACCATGAAGCCCGTGATCTACGTGGCCAACGTCTCGGAGGAGGAGGCCAACGGCGACGTCAGCGGCAACGAGAGCTTTGGAAAGCTGAAGGCCTTTGCCGAGGGCGAGCACGCCGCCGTCATGCCCATCTGCGCCCAGATCGAGGCCGAGATCGCCCAGCTGGACGGCGAGGACAAGGAGATGTTCCTGTCCGACATGGGCATCGAGGAGCCCGGTCTGGACCGTCTCATCCGTGCCAGTTATGCGCTTTTGGGACTCATCAGCTACCTGACCGCAGGCCCCAAGGAGGTGCGTGCCTGGACCATCGTTAAGGGCACCAAGGCTCCCCAGGCCGCCGGTAAGATCCACTCCGACTTCGAGCGGGGCTTCATCCGCGCCGAGGTCATCGCCTACGACGATCTCATGCGTCTGGGCTCCATGACCGCCGCCAAGGAGGCGGGTCTTGTGCGCTCCGAGGGCAAGGAATACGTCATGCAGGACGGCGATATCGTGCTGTTCCGCTTTAACGTCTGATCCATGAAGCTGGCTACGACGACAGGGGATTTCAACAGCTACACGAAATCCCAGCGAGAATCTCTTCGTCTCATTCGTGAGGCAGGCTTCCGCTACGCCGACTATTCCTTCGGCTTTGACCATCAGACCCGATCCGGCGTTTATACCACCGACTATGAGGCGTATATCTCGGAAATTGGTGCAGCCGCCGAGGATATGGGCATCACATTGGTACAGGCCCATTCCCCGATGGGTGCTCCCCTGGCCGATGACGGAGGGCACTTCCTCTCCGACACCCTCCGTTGTGTAGATGCTTGCGGTGCTTGGGGGATTCCCAATCTGGTGGTGCATTCGGGCTATACCCCCGGGCTGACCAGGGAGGAGACCTTTGAAGCCAACAAGCGGTTCTTTCTGCCCCTTCTGGAACGCGCCGAGCGGTACGGTATCCATATTCTGGTCGAGAATTTCGACAGAATGTGTATCGAAGGGCTGTACTGGATCGATAATGCCACCGATCTGCGCGCGCTCATTGACCTTGTGGATCATCCCCTGTTCCACGCGGTATGGGATGCGGGTCATGCCAATATGCAGGAAATGCCGCAGGACGAAGAATTGGCTCTTTTGGGCAGTCACGTCAAAGCCCTTCACATTCAGGATAATCGCGGAGATCACGATGCCCATCTGCTTCCCTTCCTTGGCACCATGAACCTGGATGCCCTCATGAACGGACTCAAGCAGATCAGCTATGACGGCTACTTCACCTTTGAGGTAGGCGGAATATTCACCCCCAAAAATCAACGCCGCCCTTACCCCGCCGACATCCGTTTAGCCAGTGCTCCCCTTTCCCTCAAGCTGGCCGCCGAGAGGTATCTCTACGAGCTGGGCAGGTGCGTGCTGGAGACCTACGGGTGCTTTGAGGAATGACCCGCTGAACATTTCCCTCTTTACATCAACAAAAAGGATACTGAAACCATGAGAATGAGAAAAAAGAAACATGGCGCCGAGCGTATTGCCGCCTGTGCCGAGCTGTTGATTGAGGATACTTCCCTGCTGTCCACATTGGGCGAGACAGGCAACCCCATTTTTCCCGAGACCCGCCCCCTCCACATGGAGATCGGTTGCGGAAAGGGAAATTTTGCGGTAGGCATGGCCGCCGCTCATCCCGAGTGGAATTTCATTGCCATGGAGCGGGTGGCCGACGTGGCCTGCTGTGCTCTGGAAAAGGCAAAGGCCTCGGCCGAGGATCGCCCCGGAGACAATCTGCGGGTGCTGATCGGCAACGCCGAGCACCTGGGCGAGTGGGTAAAGCCCCACAGCGTCAGCCTCATTTACCTGAATTTTTCGGATCCGTGGCCCAAAAAGGGCTACGCCAAGCGCAGACTCACCCATCGGAACTTCCTCGCCCTGTACAAGAACATCCTGGTCGAGGGCGGCGAGCTCTACCTCAAGACCGACAATCAGGGGCTGTTCGATTTCAGCCTGGAGGAGTTCGAGGCCATGGGGCTGACCATCCTGTTCTCCTCCCGTGACTTCCACAAGACTCCCGAGGCCGAGGGCAATATCATGACCGAGTACGAGGCGAATTTCTCCTCCCAGGGAATGCCCATCTACTGCGCGAAGGTGAAGTTCTGAGGAAGATACAAGATACACGCCGAGCAAGCCTGAGCAAAGCTCGGCAGATACGAGATGCAAGATATGACGAGATAGGTTGTATCTCGGGTCTCGTATTTTTATAAATTTCAGGGCATCTCTAAAAACTCACCATGCTCACACCTGTGTAACAAATTTGTGTTATAATAAGGGAAATCAAGCAAAGGAGCAAAAGAGATGGGAAACAGAGGGATTTTTGACGAGGATATTCGACTGGCGAAGTTGAGCGAG
>JAZSBH010000061.1:0-8079 GCA_045602325.1 Eubacteriales bacterium
CCCACCGCTAAACTGCAATTTCCCAATTATGCAATCGGCTATTCATCTTATTGAAAAGGAGCCCGTCATGCCCACACCCTCTCCCCAAAGCCGCGAAATAACCCTTCCCCGCACGGGACGCACCCTCACCTATGAGCTCGAGCGCAAGTCGGTCAAAAATCTCAATCTCCGTATCCGTCGGGACGGGACGGTGCATCTGTCCATCCCCAAGCGGACGACCATTGCCGCCGCCGAGGAATTCCTGCAATGCCACGAGGATTGGATCATAGCGGCGCTTGCCCGTATGGAGAAGCGCGCCGAGGTGCCCCCCGCCGACCGAAGCATAGGTGATTCCCTACCCTACCTGGGCGACACCGTGGAGATCATCTGGCGGGAAGGCTCCCCCGCCCGAATGGAGGCGGATATGCAAAACCTCCGCCTCACCGTCACCCTTCCCGACACGAATGACCCTGTCCTGCGCCGCGCCGCCGTGGAGACCTTCGAGAAGACCGAGACCGAGCGGCTGGTCACGGCTCTGGTTGCCCGCTATCATCCCCACTTTGCCGCGCGAGGTGTTCCCTATCCCAAGCACATCCGGGTCAAGCACATCAAGTCCCGCTTCGGTAGCTGTGCCCCCGCCACGGGGTCTCTGAACTTCGCGGCGCGGCTGTGTCAGTATCCTCTTCCTTTCATTGAATACGTGGTGGTGCACGAGCTGTGCCACTTCCTGCAGGCCAACCACTCGGACGTCTTCTGGCGGGAGGTGGAGCGGGTGCTGCCGGACTTTCGGGAGCGGGAGAAGATGGGAAAAGGCTGAAGATCCCGGACAGCCTAACAAAAAATCTCAAAAAAATCCAAAAATTTTTCCAAAACACCGAACCTTTCTCCCTTCCCGTGTCTCTATAGGGGTGAAACTGCAGTTGAAGATCCAAAATTCTGCGAAAGGAGGCTCCCATGAGCAAGACCGACCAAGACGCCATACTGGGGGCGATCCAAGACACCCTGGACGGCAACCCCGAGGCCTATACCCTCATCGTCACCACCTATATGGATAAGCTCCACCGCACAGCACTCTGCCTGTGTACCCACCCCGACGCGGCGGAGGATCTGGTACAGGAGACCCTCATCGACGGCTTTATGCACCTGTCCGAGCTCCGCGAGCCCGAAAAGATTGGCGCATGGCTGACACAGATCCTCAAATACAAGGCTTTGCGCCAGGTTGTGAAGGCCCGCAAGACCGAGCTTTACGAGGAGCTTCCCGAGACACCCGACCACCACACCCCCGATGCCATCTACCGCGACAGCGAGACCATGCGCCAGTGGCGTGCGCGATTGGAAAGCCTGTCCCCCGCACTGCGGGAGACCGCCATCCTCTACTTCTGGGAGGATTATACCATGGAGGAGATCGCACGCCGCACGAACACCCCGCTGGGCACGATCAAGGGTCGCATCCACGCGGCACGGGAGAAATTGAGAAAGGAATACGACATGACCGAAGCCAACAAAAATACCCTGCCCGACTCCTTTGCCGAAGCCTTGGAAAAGAAGGTACAGGAGCTGGCCAATTACCACAAGCTCTACGGCTCCAACGCGGGCTTTGATTCCGCCTACAAGAGCATCAAGGAGCTCATCTCCAATCTGTCCGCCAAGGAGGACGTAGAGAAATACTCCCTGCAGAGCGCCGCGATCGCCGCCCGGAATGACCCCGCGGCGTATAGCGCGGAGGCGTTTGCCACCTACAAAAAGTACGGAAAAGCCGATTCCGCCGCCTGGCTCTACGTGAATCTCGCCTGGAAGCTGGGCTCCGAGCAGGAGATGGCCAATTACCTGGAAAGCACCGCCATCCCCGCCCTCCTGGAATATCCCGAGAGCGAAGAACGTCACAGCGGTCTGGGCTACCTCAAGTTCTGGCAGGCATCCCATCTGCTGCGTACCGACAATCCCAACTACGACCGTGTGGAAGCTCTATACGACGAGGCTATGGGGCACTACCGCCATATCAACTCTGTCATCTCCATGTACGGCAACACGATCGCCGCCCTCAAGGCCATGCCTCATCTGCGGGAAAACCGTCCCATGACCTATTTCTCCATCACAGGCGAAAGCTGGTGGATCACAGACGGAAATCTCCACTATTGGAGCCAGCCCGGCTTCTCCAACAGCAGTGAGCTGTACCGCTTCGACAATCCCCTGTTCTACTTCAGCGGCTGTACCGGAGACCGCTACTTCTTCCCCCGCACGACCGACCTGACCGAGGGCGCCGAGGAGGTCATGACCACGGACGATGGCCACCCCTGCGGCATCCGCCGTGTGGTATCCGTGACAGAGACTGTCAAAACCCCCGCAGGCGTATTTGAAAACTGCGTCCACCTCGACAAGGAGGACACCGACGGCACGATCTACTCCGCCTGGTACAAGGAGGGCGTGGGTCTTGTGCAGTCCACGGTCAGCAGCTCCCCTCTCAAAGCTAAGGTGCTGGTTTCCTACGAAATCAAGGGCGGCGAGGGGCTGCTTCCCCTCTGCGTGGGCAACACCTGGCGCTACGAGAACCCCGAAAAGCCCGACGTCATGGTGGAGGTGACCGAGTACGCCATTGAGCAGATGGGCAAGGATAACGGAGATCGGGATATGGTCTCCCTCTCCTGCCTGGACTACATCGCTCTGGAGCCCGATTGGGAGATGCGCACCTCCGACGCCACCCTGCTCCTTACCAAGGCCTCGGATCTCTGCGACGCGAAGAAATTCGCCGAAGCCGCCGATACTCTCCGCGCCATCGTGGTGGCCAACTCCGACCGCGAGAGCGTGGACTGTGCCCTGTCCGTCTTGGGCTATCTGGAGGAGAAGGCCAACTACGACAAGAAAAATTGGCGCTTCTGTCCCTCCTCTGCCAACATTTCGACCCTGACTCTCCGACAGAACCACGGCTGTATGACCTACGACGAATGCGACGTATTCTCCTGTGACACCGGCGTCTGGGGCTCCCGCGGCGAGGAGAATCGCATCTTCGGCGTCAAGCCCTTCCGCTACCTGCAGATGTTGACCGACACCCTTTGGGATGACCGCTGGGTGCCCGGCTACACCGAGGAGCACTCCCACTCCTGGAAGAACGCCACCATCCGTCTCTCGGTCACCGACGGCGGCCGCGTGGAGACCCCCGCCGGGGTATTCGAGTCCACGATCTGCCTGACCATAGAGGCGGGCGACACCGACGCCCCCCGGGACACCGATTACTTCTTCCGTAACACCGAAATGGGCACCAAGCGCTTTTGGTTCGCCCCCGGTGTGGGCGTGGTGCGCTTCACCTGTGATTGGGGCAAGCACATCTCCTCCGACTGCGTGCTGACCGCCTATCGTACCGTCGCCGCCCCCGGCGAGACCATGCCCATCCACATCGGCAACTCCTGGCAGTACGACGAGGTCAACCTGACGGGCGAGGGCTATATCGCCCGCCGCGACTACCGTGTCCTGTCGGGCATGGGCAATCGTTACCTGTTGGGCGACAACCAGATGTTCACCTTCAAGGGCACCGTGGAGGAGTACGAGGCTTATAAGGCCAAGCTGGCGGCCGAGCGGGCGAAGTAATACAAATTTTGCGCATAAAACCTTGAATAGGATAGCGTGCCTCCGGCGGCTTAAGGGCTTTTTGAAAAAAGCCCTTAAGAATCCCAAAAAACTCTCATAGCAAGTTATGATGTATGTTTACTTACTGTTTGACGGAACCGTCTTAGCTTTCACCGTGGGACCTTGCCCACTGGGTTATGTTAGGAGAACAAGAGAACGGAATTTATATTCAAGGTTTTCATAGAGAATTCGTATAAGCCGTATGATTGCACAAAAAAACTTCCCGAGAAGATTTTGGTCTTCCCGGGAAGTTTTTTGTGTTATCTTGTCAGCGCTCGGATCAATTCTTCCCGTGCCGCGGCCGCTGTTTCCTCGCGTTTTTTCTTGATGCGGCTGATCTTTTCCATGGAGCGATTTACGGTATTGACCAGTGCCTCCATCTCAGAAATGTTTCCATCCAGTTGGTCGCGGGTGGATCCACGGTAGGTTCCGTTGAAAGTATTCTGCAAGGTCTGCAGATTTCCGATGGGCGGCAGGTCGATGAGACTCGTGCGAAAGCTCTTGGCCAGTGTCACCAGCATGGGGATATGCCCTTCTCCGTTATCCAAGTCGGAATTCAAGGACATTTCCGAAGCCAGAAGCCCACCGCCATACCGAGCCGACTGGTAACGGTCGTCATAACTCTCCCTTGCTTTCTGCAAAACAGGAATGATTTTTTCAACATCGACAAGTAGTCTCTTACCAATAATAAGCAAGTCTCCCAATTCCTCTGCCTCGGCGGTATTGCGCTGGATCCGCCCGTTCAAGTCGGCAACTTGAACGGCAAGATTCCCGCCGTCGGCCAAAGCCTTTTCGGTCATGGCCGTCAGAAGTGTCTCCAGGTCCTTGTCGCAGTTCCCCAAACGGCGCAGCTCCGACTCCATATCAGCAACCTGCGCGGACAATTCTTCGACGCGGGCTTGCGCCGCCTCGTACAGTTCCCCGGCGGCATCCGCCTCGGCGGTTTCGGTGGCACGCTTTTCGTCCATCTTTCCCGTAACAGTATAGAACAGATTGGAAAGATTTTTACACTCCAGCTTCTCCACGTCGGAGGTCTCACGGGTGAATGCCTCCCTGCGCTGCCTGGCGAGATAAACGGCCAGATCCCGATCTTCCCTTGCCTGTGCCAGCACGGCGGTCAGCTCGGACTTGCGGGCAGCAGAGGCGGCGAGAGCGGCAAGTTTTTCCTTGTCCATAGGCATCTTTTTACCTCTTGATCCGCACCAGCGTCCGGATCCCCTCGTCCAGAGCGGTACACAGGGCGTCCACCTCGTCCTCGGTGTTCTGTGCTGAGAGACTGACCCGCAGGGAGCAATCGGCTTCATGAGCAGAAAGCCCGAAGGCCGAAAGCGAGGGGCTGATCTTGACCGAATGGGAAGAGCAGGCCGAGCCGCTGGACACGCAGATGCCCCGCGCTGATAGGTAGTTCAGCATAGTCTGGGACTTGATGTCGGGCAGGGTGAGGTTAATAATGTGGGGGGCACGGTTGCCGTTCTCGGCGGGGAGATTCATCTGCACGCCCATGTCACGGAGCTTCCCTTCCAGGCGGTCGCGGAGGGCGGTCATTTTGGCGTGATCCGCCGCGCGGGTGGCAAAGCCCGCCTGCGCCGCCGCGCCAAAGCCGCAAATACCGATCACGTTCTCGGTGCCAGACCGCAGACCGCTCTCCTGTCCGCCGCCCGTCAAAAAAGCGGTGATACGCTTGGTCTTGATGATGTCGGGATGGATATACAGCGCGCCCACGCCCTTGGGGCCGTGGATCTTGTGAGCACTGACGGTGATCAGGTCGGCGTGGATACCGGCGGGGGTAAAGGGGACTTTCAGGAAGCCCTGCACCGCGTCGCAATGGGTAACGGTGCGGCTGTCCCTCGCCTTGGCGGCGGCGAAAACCTTGGCCACATCAAAGTGAGCGCCTGTTTCGTTGTTGACCATCATCATGGAGACCAGAATGGTGGGTTCATTCAGAGCGGCGATGGCGGCCTCCACGTCCAGAACGCCGTTCCTGGTGGAGATCCGCACCACCTCCAGACCGTTCGCCTCCAGGCGCTTCATAGCCTCCTCAACCGAAGGATGCTCGCAGTCTGTGGTGATGATGCGTCGGCCGAATCGGCGGGGCTTGGCATAGACCGTGCCGTAGATGGCCAGGGCGGAGGCTTCGGTGCCGCAGGAGGTGAAGATGAGTTCGTTTGGCTTTACAGCCTTGACACCCAGCGCCGCGGCCACCTGACCACGGGCACAGCTGAGCAACGTATGCGCCGCCTGTCCCACGCCGTGGAGAGAGGAGGGGTTGCCGAAAGTCCCCAGGGCCTCCTGCATGGCGGCGATGGCCTCGGGGCACAGGGGGGTGGTAGCAGAGTTGTCGAGGTAGATGGTTGGCATGGTTAGTTCTCGATTCTCTATGTTTTTTCTGTACGAGGAAAAAGCCCAAATCCGGGATGTAAGGCAAGATTCGGATGAGCTTCGCGGATGGCGGTCATATAGCGGAGATATTCGTCAAGGGTGGTATCGGAGGCAAACTTATCGTCCAGATAGGTTTCTGAGTAGAAGTACCGCGGATCGCGAGGATCCCGCGGCCCGCCGAGGCCCAGGGTCGACCCCGTTTCTATGAGGGCGCGCTCCCACCAGATCACGTTATCAACGTAGTATTCGCTCTTACATACCAGTTCAAGAAAAGTGGCGGGGTCATCCAGCAAGAGATCAGAGAGAACATCCAGTCTGTCACAAAGCTCGGTCAACGTATGCGTTTGAACGAAGGAACGGATCTCGTCAAGGGTTACGGGATGATTCATGGATGACTCCTTTCAGCGGTGATATCAAATTTGGGTTTGTCGGGATGTCATGACGGAAAAAACTCTCCCCCACCGTGTCATTCTTGAGCGGAGCGTGGAGCGTGGAGCGTGGAGCGCGGAGCGAAGAATCTCGGCAGACAGTAACTTGCCCAATTATACATTCATATTCTTCGTCTTTTTCGATTGTACCGATGGGCAAGAGATCCGCCGAGCAAGCTCGGCACCGCTCCGTGCTTCGCACTCCGCTCCAGGATGACCGCTTCGAGGGAAGGCATCACCCCGCCAAACCCAATTTACCCCACAACCGGCTTCCGGAAGGTCAGCGCCCCCTGCATCTGCTCCACCTCATCCAGGTGGGCATCGTAATTCTCGGGCAGGGCTGTGTAGGTCATGACCACGATCATGTAGGAATAGACGCATACGGTCTGGCGACACTTGTAGGTCACGCCGCCGAGGGAGTAGGTATACTCGTAGACGGTGGCCTTTTTACCGCCCATGGTGGACTCGGAAGGCTCAGCGGTGGGGGTGTAGTCGTTCAGAGCGTCCTTGTAATACTTCTCGGTGTTCTCCCAGTAGTCGGCTACACTGTAAGCCTCAACATCGGGGACGTAGCCCATGACGGTTACGTTAGAGCGGTCAGTCTCGGAGAAGTAGACCTGGGCGGCGGCCTCGGCGTTCCCCACGATCCAGTCGGTGGGAGCAAAGAAGCGATAGGCCACGTCGTTGCCGGTTACCAGCTTCATACCGTCGGGAATATGATCCACCTTGGGAATCTTTTTCTCGTCTCCGCTTCCCTCGAAGGGATAGGCGTAGAACATGATATTCTCCAGAATGCCGTCCACAGTATCCAGCCAACGGTCAAAATAATCTGCCTTGGATGAGTAAGTGAACAGATAAAAACGCCCCTCCACCTTGGTCAGCACCTGTCGGAAGCGATAGGTATCTCCGCTCTTGGTAGCGGTGTAGGTAATGTCCTTGGCTCTGTAGCTGCCCAGGGTAGCATCAAATTCCTTTTCGGCCTTGTATCCCTTCATTTGGGAAATATCGGCCGTATGGGCGGCGAAGAAATCTGCCAGAGTCGCGGTCACGTCCTCCCCTTCCCCGTCGGCGGCGGGCTTGTCAAAGTGTACCTCGGCCATGGACACAGCCGTCCCCTCGGCCAGAGAGTAGTAGGCCCCCGACACGCCGCTCTCGGTATTCACCGTCCACTGAGTGGGCACGAACAGACGGAAATACTCCCCCTTGCAGGTGGCATACTGGTAGCCGTCGGGGATCTCTTCGCCTTGCGAGCAGGCGACGAAAGTACCCATGAGCATACAAAGTGCCAAAAGGGCGCTGAGCAGGCGGGCAATCGTGGTTTTTTTCATGTTTTGATCTCCTGATTCCGGTTTCTGTTGATGAAATTATACGCAAGAATGTCAATTAAATTTGAATTCAAATTTGGGTTTATCGGTGGATTGGCACAGTCTTAAGGCTCCCTCTGGGAGGGAGCTGGCGCGAAGCGACTGAGGGAGAGTGCGCGAGTTAAAAGCCTAATTCTCTTTATCGGAAAAAAGCTTTTTACTCTATGCACGCGGGCTCCCCCACCGCTCCGCGGAGGGGGCCTCATAGAAAGTGCCCACCGATAAACTGCAATTTTCCTAATTATGCAATCGGCTACCTAAAAAACAAGAAAAGGAGAATCCAACCATGAAAATGAAACGCCTTACGA
>JAZSBH010000062.1:0-2417 GCA_045602325.1 Eubacteriales bacterium
CATCCAGTTGGTGCCCGCGGGGGTGGTAATATCGGCGGCGCACTCGGCGTAGAACACCGCGTCACTGCCGTTCCTCGACACCTTGGCCACCGTGAAGTCATTGCGGCCGCTCTTGTTTTCGTAGTGGTAATTCCCCACGTAGGACATGGCATCGCGGTGGGCGGTGTCGCCCTCATAGTCGCGGAACTCGGGGCCTACGATATCCCACTGGGATCGGGGGCCGTCCAGAACGATGGGACGCTGACCGAAGGCGGCGAGGGGGGCACGAGAGCCCTTGTAGTCGCGGATATTCTGGGTCATCTGGTAGTAGTAGTTATCGTTGTAGACACCCTTCACAGGCTCGATGTCACGGGAGTATTCGGGGTTGAAGGCGTCCACGTAGTAGTGTCTCGTCCATTTGTCGTCATTGGTGACCTTATATTCGTTGGCGATGGTCTGGCCGACGGCACCGCTGGCCTCCCAACGGCCTGCCCACCACTCGTTCCAGCCCACCAGCATGATGAGGCCGGGATCCTGCTCGATGGCGTAATCGAACTGCTCCTCAAAGGCAATACCCAAGCCGGAGGTGCCTTTATCCACAAGGTCAAATCCGAAATTGCCGCCTGCGGGCTGACCGCCGTTGTGATAGGAATAACTGCGGCCCGCGTTGGTGCCGTAGCTGCCGTTGGCCCAGAAGCCGCTCATGACCACCATCTGCTCCAGCTCTCCCGTTTCGGAGAGACCCTTACCCTGAGGGTACATATCCGCCCAGGGCCAGCAGGCTTTGCCTTGGAGGTTTTGATACCAGCCGTCCCTGGTGTAGGCCCAGCTGTGACGAATCGTGAAGAACTCCCGCTGCTCCTGGGGAAGGGTGTTCAAGAGAGCTTTGGGCAGGAAGATCAGGGGCTTGCCGTTGTGCTTGAACCACAGATCCTCGTATCTGCCCGTGGAGTAGAGGTTATTCCAGAGCGCATTGAAGGAGTTGGCGGCGACGTCTCTTTCATCGCCGCAATGGAAGCAGATCTGAGGGGTATCGTGCCCCTCGGCCCGCATCTCCGACCAAACGCGGAGGATGGTCTCGTAGGTATTCTCGTAGGTGAGGCCGTTGGTGGCATCCACGAAGATGAAGTCGATGCCCGCGGCCACCAGCTGGTAGGTGTGCTTGCGGATGACCCACTCATCGTCGGAGCGGTAGTAGCCCAGGTAGGGCTCGGCCCAGTAGTGGCCAAAGCCCAGGGGGCCTTGGGTTATGACGTCGATCAGGGCATTCTTGCCGCCCTCATAGTAGGTTTTGGTGTGATCGTAGACCGTACTGTGACCGCCGTGGATGTTGGTGTCGTGCCACAGGAAGTAGAAAATACCCACCTTCTTGTCGTTGACTGTGCCGTTTCCGGAGCCTGTCAGGCGGCCCACGTCATCCATGCTGACCCAGGTATCGGACAGCACGTCCAGAGAATTCATCATGTTCGCATCCTCCGCGGTTTTCTTGTTTCCCGCGATACCGGTGGCCTTGAAATCGGTAATGTAGACGTTACCCGTGTTCATGAGATGGAGCCAGATATTGAAGTAGCCGGCATCGGAGACGGTCACGCCGCTGTCGGTCAGAGCAGGCTTGCTTTCCCCGGGATGGTACATGGAGACGGTGTCCCCCTCCCACTTCACCTCGGCCAGAGCCACCTTTTTACCGCTGTCATTTTCGGCATAGACCGTGATGACAGAGCCGCTGTCCTCCACCCAAAGCATCCGCTCGGTCTTGAAGTCCACGCCCTTTTCCTTGATAGTCATATAGGATGTGAGCGGCCACTCACCCGTGCGGATACCGATCTGTTTTTCTCGCAGGGCGATCCAGATCCCCCCCTTACCCGTGGCATCTCCGCCGGGGTTGGGGAGGCGCAGACCGATGTAGAGCGTGAACCAGGGCGTGCTCTCGTTCTTGCCCGTGATGTGTGTCTTGGCTTCATAGGTGGCGGGGCTTGCCAGGCTTGTATTGAGAGTCAGGGAACTGACCGTGGACTGACGCAGGGTCACCCGTGTCCCCTCTACATCGGCATCACCGAGACTGAAGGCAGGGTCACCGGCGGAGAAGGCATAGGTGGCCTTCTGTGCGGTGGAGCCGCCGCTCCCCGCAACCGTGCCCGATACCGAAAGGTCTGTCGCGTCCGCGCCCTCGGGAGCAACGTAGTCCTCCCAGATCACGGGAGGGGTGGTCTCGGCATCGGTCTCATCGGGGGTGTCCTCGGGGGCGGTATCGCCCGGGGTCTGGCCCTCGGTGGGCGGGTCGGTGTCGACGGGGGCATCGCTCCCTTGACAGGCCGCCAAGCAACCCGCGAGGGTGGAGATCATCAGCAAAAGAGCAATGACTCGGAGAAATAGATTTTTTTTCATGCTTTTACTCCTTTCAGGGAACCTCGAAAAACGGGTTTCCCATGTTGAAATGT
>JAZSBH010000063.1:0-2208 GCA_045602325.1 Eubacteriales bacterium
CCTTACCCTCACCTGAGCCAAAGCGGGGAGTGGAGGTATGAGCCAGGTAGGTCTCCTCGGCACCGTGGCGGCGCCATTCCTTGAGGTAGTTGTCCACGCGCTCCACAAAGGACTCAGAGCCCTTCATGCCAATGACGGTCAACTCGCCGTACAGAGATTCTTTCATACTCATTGTCATTACCCTTTCTGTATCTGATTTCAGACAAAATTCGACTGAAAAGCAATTTTTTTACGGCACACGTGCCGTGACAGTCAAAAGTCCTTCCACGCCACCCTACGGGCATATGTACCCATAGGATGCCGCGGAAGGGCTTATTCTATGAATCAAAGCAGCTTGACGAAACGGCCGTATGCCTCGTCCCAGGCGCCGCGGTAGGTGCAGGGGGTGTAGTGCTTGACCTCAAAGGAGTTGGCAACCACCTGACGAGCCTCGGACAGATCCTTGATAGCACCGACGGCCATCATCTGTGCCAGCAGGTTACCGATGGAGGTAGCCTCCTCGGGACCGGCAGAAACCTCCAGACCGCATGCGTCAGCGGTCATCTGAGACAGGAAGTGATCCTTGGTACCGCCGCCAACCACGTTGATCATGGTAGCCTTCTTGCCGCGCAGAGTCTGGATACCCTCCACGGTGTAACGGTACTTCAGCGCGAGAGACTCGTAGATGCAACGGACAACCTCGCCCACGGTCTCGGGGACGTGCTGACCGGTCTTACGGCAGAACTCGCGGATCTTCTCGGGCATGTTGCCGGGGGTATTGAAGGATGCGTCATCGGGATTGATGAGGGACTGGAAGGGAGATGCCTCCTTAGCCCATGCCTCCATCTGTGCAAAGCTGTAATCCTTACCCTCGCGCTTCCACTGACGGCGGGACTCCTGGATGATCCACAGACCCATGATGTTCTTCAGGAAGCGGATGGTACCGTTGATACCGCCCTCGTTGGTGAAGTTGGCGGCACGGGTGTCATCGTTGATAAGGGGCTGGGGCAACTCCATACCCATCAGAGACCAGGTGCCCGAGCTGATGTAGATGAAGTCCTCGGCCTGGGAAGGCACGGCCATAACGGCGGAGGCGGTGTCGTGGGAAGCAACGGTATAGACGTTGATGTTGTTCTTACCCACCTCATCGGTGATGGAGGGCAGAAGGGTGCCCAGGTTGTAGCCGGGCTGAACGATCTCGGGGAACAGGCTACGCTTGATGCCCAGCTTGTCAGTGAGATTGTAGGCGAAGTCGCGCTTGGCGGCGTCGAGGATCATACCGGTGGAGGCAATGGTGTACTCGGTGGCCATCTTGCCGGTCAGGAAGTAGTTGAGCAGGTCGGGGATGAACAGAAGCTTCTCAGCTCTGTTCAAGGTATCTGCATCGTCGCGCATTTCGGCGGCGAGCTGATTCAGGGTATTGAAATCAATGGCCTGAATACCGGTGGAATTGTAGACCTCCTTGGCGGAGACGATGGGCTCCATATAGTCGGTAATGCCGACAGTACGGGTGTCACGGTAGTGGGTGGGGTTTGCCATCAGACGGCCGTTCTTATCGATCAGACCATAGTCCACGCCCCAAGTATCGATACCCATGGAGGTAACGTTATCCCCGTCAATAACGGTCTTGGTGATGGAATTCTTGATCTCAAAATAGATGCGCAGGATGTCCCAAGTGAAGCGTCCGTTCACGAACATGGGATCGTTGGAGAAACGGTGATTCTCACGCAGGGTGAGCTTCTCGCCGTCAAAGGTACCGACGATGCCGCGGCCGCTGGATGCGCCGAGGTCGATCGCCAACATTTTCAGTTCTGCCATAACTACCTCCGAGTATGTACGTTGTTTTCTTTTGCGTGCACAGGGCATTCGTGCGCCCATACACATATAGTGTTCTTATTATATCATATTTCGGAGAAAATTGTATGAATTTTTTGTTAACATACAAAGGATTTCTTGAATTGAATACATGATAAAGTAGAGGATGTTTCAAATTTGGGTTTATCGGTGAGTTTGTTTGCACCTTTCTCTCCCTGTCGAGAGAAAGGTGCCCAAAGAGCGCCACTTAAGGAAAGTACCCACGGTACTTTCCTTAAGGATCCTATCCCCTTATCTGCGCGCCTTTTCGCTTTTGCGAAATGCCTTTACGCGCTGTCTGGTCGCAGTTTGCCATAAAGCCGCGATGTTGGCGGAGCGCCAACATCGCGGTTGGTTGCCTATTTGGCAGAAACC
>JAZSBH010000064.1:0-5809 GCA_045602325.1 Eubacteriales bacterium
ATTGTAAATGACCTCCTTTGTTGTTTTTGTTTGTGCAGTTGGCAGCCGCACTCTTATTATACAACAAAGGAGTCTTTATGTCATTATCAACTATGTAATTCTTACCGAACCACGCGTCTAACGCGTGGTTTTACTATACAACAAAAAGCTCTGCGTGAGCAGAGCTTTTGTATATGCGATGAAAAATCAGCGCTTGGAGAACTGAGGAGCGCGACGAGCGGCCTTGAGACCGTACTTCTTTCTCTCCTTCATACGAGGGTCGCGGGTCAGGAAGCCGGCGGCCTTCAGAGCGGGACGGTAGTTAGCGTCAGCGGTCAGCAGAGCGCGGGCAACACCGTGACGGATAGCGCCGGCCTGGCCGGAGATACCGCCGCCTGCAACGTTGGCGACGATGTCGAACTTACCGGTGGTGCCGGTAACGCCGAAGGGCTGGTTGACGATGAGCTTCAGGGTCTCGAGACCGAAGTAATCATCGATGGAACGGCCGTTGATGGTGATCTCACCGCTGCCGGGATACAGGCGAACGCGAGCGACGGACTTCTTTCTGCGGCCGGTGCCGTAGAAGTAGGGCTTTGCACTGGTATACATATTTCTTGACCTTCCTTTCTCTGATTACAGCTCGTAAGCCTCGGGCTTCTGAGCCTCGTGCTTATGAGCGGCACCTGCGTAGACCTTCACGCGGGTGAAAGCCTTGCGGCCCAGGTGGTTGTGGGGCAGCATGCCCTTGATGGCGAGCTCCATGGCGCGCTCGGGCGTGGTAGCCATCATGGTCTTAGCCTGGACAGCCTTCAGACCGCCGACGTAACCGGAGTGGCTGTAGTAGTACTTCTGCTCCAGCTTGCGGCCGGTCAGGACAGCCTTCTCGGCGTTGATGACGATAACGAAGTTACCGCAATCAACATGGGGGGTAAAGGTGGGATCGTTCTTACCGCGCAGCAGGTCTGCAACGGCAACAGCAGTTCTACCGATGGGCTTGTCAGCGGCGTCAACGACGTACCACTTACGCACAACGGTCTCGTTCTTCTGCATAAAAGTAGACATTTTTTGTTCCTCCGTTTAGAATCTTCCATACCCGATCAACCGATCAGCGGCAAATGGGCATGGGTCTTTTTTTACTCACGGCGCTTATTATACCACACTTGTTTGTACTTGTCAAGTACTTTTTGAAAAATTTTTGATTTTTTTAATTTAGGATATGACAATCTCGTATTTTCTCGCGTTTTCGCCTGTTTTGCTCGTTCATACTTTTGTGCCATCACATTTTTGGCAACGGAAAGCCATGGCTTTTTGTGCAAATGTTACAAGAAGTCCGAACCGACGTGAATCACGGGAAATCCCCCGGAAGCAGTCATAAACCGTCTCCCTCTGCCATACACTCAATCACACGGGGCAAGTGCCCCAAAAGAAAGGACGGAATACAACATGGAACATACATATCTTCCCGAAGGCCAGCTTCTCACCACCGTACGTAATCGGGAGTATACCTCCACGTTAGGAGGGCTGGAGCGGGCTATGGACATGGGAGCCATCATTGAAGGAACGGTACTGCTCTGCGACAGCGAATTTAATCTCCACGTGGACTTCCCTGCCCTCCCGGGAGTGCGGGGGATCATTCCCCGCTGTGAAGCCGTATGGAATCGGGAGGGTGAGCCTGCCAAGGATATTGCCATTCTCACACGGGTAGGCAAGTCGGTAGCCTGCAAGGTCACGGGCATGGAGCAGCGAGACGACGGCGGGACGACTGTGTTCCTCTCCCGTCGGTTAGCACAGGCCGAATGCGTCACCTGTTATCTGGACACCCTTATTCCCGGTGACGTCATCCGCGCCAAGGTGACCCATCTGGAGAATTTCGGTGCCTTCGTGGATATTGGCTGCGGGATCGCTTCCCTGCTTTCGGTGGACACCATCTCGGTGTCCCGCATCTCCCACCCACGGGATCGCCTATACAACGGGCAGATGATCTGGGTGGTGGTGCGGAGCATCGACCGGGATACGGGGCGCATTTTCGTGTCCACACGAGAGCTTCTGGGAACCTGGGAGCAAAACGCGGCGCGGTACACCCCCGGGCAGACCGTGGCGGGGATCGTGCGGAGCGTAGAGGACTACGGTGTTTTCGTGGAGCTCACCCCCAATCTGGCGGGGCTGGCCGAGGTGCGGGAATGCGACAGAGACGCGGTGCAATCCCTGGTGGGACGTACAGCGGCGGTGTTCATCAAAAGCATCATCCCCGAGCGCATGAAGGTCAAGCTGGTACTCATCGACGCCCATCGGGGCGAGCCGGTTCCCATGCCTCGTCTACATTATTATATACGGGGAGACGAGGTGCCCCATATCGACCGCTGGATTTACTCCCCCGCAGGCGCCAAAAAACGGGTGGAAACGGTGTTTGGCGGGTAAGAGTTCAAATCCTTCATTATTGGTTTTACCGCGCAGCGATAAACCCAAATTTTAGGTCACCACACAGAACAAAAACGGCAAGGGTGCATCCCCTGCCGTTTTTGTCGTGGCAAATTACAGATTGTGCTCTGCCTTCCACTCCTCAGCCTTGGCGGCGGACATACGCTTGATGTCCTCCTTGGCGTGGACGGACTCCTCACCGCCGTTGACGTAGAGGAAGTACTTGCCGCCCTCGGTGACGTAGAGGGACTCCTCGTAGCCGGCGGGATCGCCGAACTCACCGTCGGTGTACTTGGCGACCAGGGTAGAGACCTCGGTGTCGTACTCGACCTTGCAAATAATCTTCTTCATGTTTTTGTTTCCTTTTATATATTTATTTTGATCGAACTATGTTCGCAGTCAAGACGCTTGCATGGTTCCTGACCGTAATAGTATACCATAAAATTGACACCTTTTCAATGGTTTATTCCATGAATTATTCATTACTTCATTCATATTCATTGGGAACTTTTCATAATATGCAGTCCAAATCATTGTGCAGAATGACAATGATCACCATTTTTCCGGATATGCCTACCTACGGAGCAGATCTCTGCGCACGATGCGGTAGGCAGGCTTCTCAGCCTCTCGGTAGGCTTCGCTGTGATGGATGGCGGGGCGGCCGTTTTGCGTATACCACGCGGAAAACATCCGCCAATCTTCCAAAGCAATCGAAGTTTGCGCGTGAGTCAGGAAATCCTCCGTCTCGGCCAGATACTGTATCAAGCGCCCGTCCCCTTCCCCGCTGACCGTGGCGGTGGCGGCAAAGAGGTCAAAGAGATCGTCGGGAGACCGTCCCTGAGCCTTCCAGGCGGCGATATTGACCCGGGCGACGGTGTTGGAAATGGGCTCAATCAGCGGGACGCTTCCATCTGCGTCGGCGGCCTCGAACTCCCGCAGAAGGTAACCGCGGGCGCGGTCAAGGTCGGAGAGCAGATGCTCGGCGCCGTGGGCGGCCTGGTAGCAGAGCTTGGCGATGTCTTGGGGAGTCATGGAGGGGTGGACACGCATCTGCTCGGCCAAGTAGGGACGGATCCCACCCATGGAAGCATTGATATAGGCCACATTCTCCGCCGCGGGCCTGGTGCCATCCACGAAAAGCACGGGACAGCGCAGGGTCTTTGCCCACTCGGTTACGTAAGACTCGCTCCGGGCGCTGACCATGTCCAAAAAAGCTTTTTCCTGTTCATAAAGGTCACCGCCCGGCTCCATGCGCGCCCCGAAACGGGCGTAAGAGCGATCGTAGACCCGCTTCAGCCGCACCTCGCGGGGGGCTTCCACCACCACAGCCAGGGCGTAGCGGCTAACCACGGCCTCACCGTAGTCCCCCCGCACCGCGGCAAACACAAAATCGGGATGAGCCTTCATGAGCTCCACCAGCATCCGCTCCGCCTCGGAACGGGAACGGGGCGTAGCAAACAGGTAGTTCGGGTCGGCCTTGGGGAAAAACAGATCTTCGTTGTCGATGAAGGTGTAGCCCAGCTCGGCGGCGAGAGCGCGGCCGAGGGTGGATTTTCCGGAGCCATTGAGGCCGCAAAGGAGGATGGGGGCAGGAACACGCGGAAATCTTTCTTGATTCATAGTATATCTCCTTTATGCACGTCGCTTCCCTTTCCCTTTTTTCTTGCGCCTTACTTCACGAAGCAAGGTCACCACTCCAACAACAGCACAAAAATACATGAAAATACCCAGTGCCAAAAAGCCTTTCTCCGACATCCGCAGATGATTTTGTGCCGTATCAAAATCCAAAACCGTAATTCCCCGCCATCTCATTTCCAGGATCGTATCGGATACGGGATGGAGCAACAGATGAACCGTGTCGCCTTCGTTGATCCTTTCCAGCTTGTCCCTTACGTCCGCCGTGTTGCAGCTACTGTCAATAGCCAGATTCTCATAATCCGAAAAACGGAGCCAAATCACTTGATCCCTCTCATCCACGACTCCGCGAATGCTGTAAGATTCAAACGTAGCATCTACCGCAATCGCATCCCATCTGTCCACAGGAGCGTTCCGGGATTGAAACACCACTGTAAAGACTGTTCCAAGCAACAAGCCAATAACCAGCAGGAAAACAGAAACGCTTATGGGCACCGGGGTGTGCCGTCTTCTTCTTTTCATATCGTATCCTCATCTGTAAAACACAAGACGGTAGGCTCATTCCTACCGTCTTGTTGATATAAATCATTCCCACTCAATGGTCCCCGTAGGCTTAGGCGTGAGATCGAACAGCACGCGGTTGATGCCCTCGACCTCGGCGGTGATTCTTGCGGTGATCTTATGGAGCACGGGATAGGGGATCTCCTCGACGGTGGCGGTCATGGCGTCCTTGGTATTGACGGCGCGGATGATGGCAGGCCAGCCCTCGTAGCGGCTCTCGTCCTTGACGCCGACACACTTGATATCGGGGATGGCGATGAAGTACTGCCACACCTTCTCGGCCAGACCGCAGTTGGCAAACTCCTCGCGGAGAATGGCGTCAGCCTCACGTAGAGCGTGGAGACGGTCGCGGGTGATGGCACCCAGGCAACGCACGCCCAGACCGGGGCCGGGGAAGGGCTGACGGTAGACCATGGCGTGGGGCAGACCCAGCGCCTCGCCTACGATGCGGACCTCGTCCTTGAACAGGAGCTTGATGGGCTCCACCAGAGCAAACTGCATATCCTCGGGCAGACCGCCCACATTATGGTGGGACTTGACGGCCTTCTTGCCCTCGGCCTGCTTGACGCTCTCCAGAATATCGGGGTAGATGGTTCCCTGTGCCAGAAACTCGATGCCCTCCAGCTTGGCGGCCTCTTCGTCAAAGACCTTGATGAACTCGCCGCCGATGATCTTGCGCTTCTTTTCGGGATCGCTGACACCGGCCAAAAGATCCAGGAAACGGTCGGTAGCATCCACGTAGACCAGGTTGGCGTCCAGCTCCTTGCCGAACACCTCGATGACCTGCTCGGACTCGCCCTTACGCATGAGACCGTGGTTGACATGTACGCAGGTAAGCTGCTTGCCGATGGCCTTTATGAGCAGAGCGGCCACGACCGAGGAATCCACACCGCCTGACAGAGCCAACAGCACCTTCTTGTCGCCCACCTGGGCGCGGACGGCGGCTACCTGCTCCTCGCTGAAAGCATTGGCCAGATCAAAATTGGTGATACGCTCCATAGACTCGGGGCGTACGTTAGAGGTATAGTCGATCATGTGAAAATCCTCCTTATATCAGTTGGTGTAGTTATCGAAGTAACCCTGCACCAGCACCACGGGGGTACCCTTGTCGCCCGAGCCGGAGGTCAGGTCGCAGAGGGAGCCGATGAGATCGGTGAGCTGACGGGGGGTGGTACCCTGGGCGGCCATGTTGCCCACGAGGGAGCCCTGGGCTTCC
>JAZSBH010000065.1:0-4150 GCA_045602325.1 Eubacteriales bacterium
GGGCTTTTTGCAAAAAGCCCCTCTGGTCGTTCTCCCTGTTCTACCCTACAAACCCAAATTTGAAATACAGAAAAAGGAGCCACAATGCGCATACTCATGACAGGCGGCGGTACAGCGGGGCACGTCAATCCCGCGCTGGCCATTGCCGCGACCATAAAAGAAAAGCAACCCGATGCCGAGATTGCCTTCGTGGCTTCGGCTCTCCCCCGCGACAAGGCGAACGATCTGGTGCCCCGTGCAGGATATCCTCTCCATACGGTGCGTATCCAGGGTATGGTACGCCCGCTGTGGTCCCCTTCTAACCTGAAACTCCCGTTCCTGATGGTGAAGTCCAAGGGGGAAGCGGGACGCCTCATCGACGAATTCAAGCCCGACCTGATCGTGGGTACGGGGGGATTTGCCTGTTGGCCGACCTGCCGCATGGGTATCAAAAAAGGAATCCCCACCGCCCTCCACGAATCCAACGCTCTCCCCGGCAAAGCCGTCCAAAAGCTCAAGGACAAGGCGGATCTGGTTATGGTCAACTTTGCCGCAACCATTGGCCGTCTGGGCGGAGCAGGGAAGGACGGGCGTATCATTCGCGTGGGTAATCCTATGATGCCCGGCTTTGCCACGGTCTCCCGCGAGGAGGCGAGGCGGCAGTTGGGGCTCTCACCCTCGGATCTCTATGTTCTGTCCTTTGGGGGCAGTTTGGGAGCCGAATACGTCAACGACGCGGTGGTCAAGCTGGCTGCCGAATTGACACAGAATCCCCACGCGAAGTTACTTCACGCCGCAGGCAAGCGGGACTATGACCGCATCCGTGCCGATTGGGACAGGAGCGCCGCGGGCGGCTGTGACCGCATGACTTTGGTGGATTACATTTACGATATGCCGGTTCAGATGGCCGCGGCCGATCTGGTCATCTCCCGCGCAGGAGCCATGTCCATTTCGGAGCTGGCCCTCACGGGGAAGGCTGCCGTGCTCATTCCCTCCCCCTATGTAGCCGAGCAGCATCAGCTTAAAAACGCGATGGCTCTCGTCAAGGAGGGGGCAGGCGTTTGCGTAGAGGAGCACACACTCGCCGAAGGTACGCTGACCGACCGCGTGAGAGCGCTGATCGCCGACTCTGACGCCAGGACGGAGATGGGAGCGTGTATCCGCGAGAGATTCGCCTACCCTGATGCCAATGAACGCATTTATACAAGCCTTATGGAGTTGATCAAATCTCGTTAAAAGGGATATACGTATGAAAAAAATCAAGATACCCTCTCTGCCCAAACACCGTTCCTTCGAGGAAAAATTCGGTGCGAATAGTGACTTCTTCGGCAGTCGGGAAAAGAAAAGCAAGGTACATTACGGGCATCTCCCCCGCATCATGCTTTGTATGTTGGGCGGCATTGCGCTTATGGTAGCGGTTCTGCTGTTGGGCGGTCTTTGGAAGGTCACCGAGGTATCTGCAGCAGACGGGCAACTGTACTCTGCATCCGTGGTGAAGGAATTTGCCGATTTAGATGCAGGGGACAAAATGCTGGGATTTGATTCCTCTGCCGTGGTTAAGAGATTGAAAAAAGGACTGCCCATGTTGGATAAAGTGAAGGTGCGGAAGCATCTGAACGGGAAGGTGACCATTACCTTTACCGAGGTGACCGACCTGTATTACACCCAACACAACGCGAACTATTACGTTATTTCTGCCGAGACGCGGAAGGTGCTGGGGGTGTTCAGCAATTCCAACGAGGCGAAACGGGTTGGAGCTATTTACGTGGGACTTCCCGAGTCCACGCGGGTACGGGTGGGGGAGAAGGTATCCTTTATTAACCTGCCCTATGAGCCGGATTCCGCCCCCGAGGAGCTGGTTACCTATGAGTTGGAGACCGACGAGCCCAA
Organism: Eubacteriales bacterium; assembly: GCA_045602325.1. GTDB lineage: Bacteria > Bacillota > Clostridia > Oscillospirales > CAG-272 > CAMEON01. The sequence goes on from JAZSBH010000065.1 coordinate 1,870, forward strand.
CGTAGAGTATGCGTACGTATTTGAGTTCGTTGAGACGCTGATGGACTCTCCTCTGGCTTCACGCGTGACGGGAATGGAGCTGGGAGACCGTTACGGTATCTGGTTGGTGCTGGATAACCGAATCAAAGTCTACGTAGGCAATATGGATGAACTGGACCGTAAGCTGAACATGACCAAGCGCTCCTTGGACGACCGTGAGGCGGCCGGGAAGGACGACGGCAGTTTGCCGGTGCTGGTGGATGTGTCGGATCCCGCACGGATCATTCATCGCGCATCCCCCGATATTGTTCTGCCCGACTGGGCGAAGGGACTTGCCTGATGCAGGTCCTTTCGCTTTTTTATATGTAAATTTTTCTTGAACTCACTAAAAACTATTGCAATTTTGATGAAAAAAGTATATTATATAGGTATGGTATAGATTCCTGCCCGAAAACGGCGGGATGGGACGCACTGACCGACTATCGGCAGGCAATTCCCACCAATATAATATACATGAATCGTTAATAATTCGGGAGGAAGAAACAATGACCTTTGAACACGATGATACTTATGAGTCCGGCGTAAACATTAAAGTAATCGGCGTCGGCGGCGGCGGAAACAACGCCGTGAACCGCATGATTAATTCCAGTATTAAGGGCGTGGAGTTCGTTGCCATCAATACTGACCGCCAGGCTCTCCATCATTCGGATGCCTCTACCCAGCTGGTCATCGGCGAGAAGCTGACCAAGGGCTTCGGTGCAGGTGCCAATCCCCAGATCGGTTCCCGCGCAGCCGAGGAGTCCATCGAAGAGATCAAGGCTATCCTGCAGGATGCCGATATGGTGTTCGTGACCGCCGGTATGGGCGGTGGTACCGGTACCGGTGCTGCTCCCGTCGTGGCTCGTTTGGCCCATGAGATGGGCATTCTGACCATCGGTATCGTGACCAAGCCCTTTGCTTTCGAGGGTAAGCGCCGCATGGATCAGGCTGTGGCCGGTATTGCCGAGCTCAGCCAGTACGTAGACTCCTTGGTTGTCATTCCCAACGAGCGCCTGAAGCAGGTTACCGATACCCGCATCACTCTGGAGAATGCCTTTGAGATCGCTGACAGCGTTCTGTCCCGCGGTACCCAGAGTATTTCCGATCTGATCAATGTCCGTGCATTCATCAACCTGGACTTCGCTGACGTTTCCTCGGTTATGAAGAACGCCGGCCACGCTCACATGGGCGTTGGCAGCGCCACCGGTAAGGATAAGGCCGAGTTGGCTGCCAAGGCGGCTATTTCCAGCCCCCTGCTTGAGTCCTCGATTTCCGGTTCTCACGGTATCCTCATCAGCATCACCGTATCTCCCGACGTTGGTTTGGAGGACGTGGATGTGGCATCCAGCATGATCGCCGCCGAGGCTTCTCCCGACGCGAACGTGATCTTCGGCGTACATATCGACCACGAGCTGGAGGACGAGATGCGGATCACTCTCATCGCCACTGGCTTTGCCCACAGCCAGGGTGAATCCAAAAAGGCAGAGGAGCCTGTAAAGACTGAACCCGCCCGCCCCGCAAGACCCGAGGGTGCTCCCGTCAGACGCGAAAAGCCCCGCGCTTCTGCTGATGAGGAGTTGGATCGTCTCATGAAGGAATTTGATACGCCCAAGAAGAAGAAGATTATTCGCTGATTCTTTTTCAGACAAATGACAACCCCGATAAACACGTCGGGGTTGTTTTTGCGTTTTGCTTTGGTAAAATGTACGGCGCGTTGCATGATGTGAAGATGATTTTGGGCAATTTGCGAGGAAAAACACGGAAAAATTCACATTAATTTCAAAAAAGGGGTTGACAAAATTCACAAAAGGCTGTATAATAAATCCATCATGTGCAAAAACGCACAGAAAAAGAAGAGGTATTACATGTACACTGACAAGACCATTGTCTGCAAGGATTGCGGACGCGAATTCGTTTTCTCCGCCAGCGAGCAGGAGTTCTACGCCGAGAAGGGCTTCACCAATGAGCCCCAGAGATGCCGTGATTGCCGCAATGCCCGCAAGGCTCAGCGCGGTCAGGCTCCCACCCGCCAGATGTTCGACGCTACCTGCGCCGAGTGCGGCAAGGAGTGCAAGGTTCCTTTCGAGCCTCACGACGACCGTCCCGTCTACTGCAGCGAGTGCTTCCAGAACAGAAACAACTGATTTTTGTAAGCATAAACCGAAAACGGCAAATGAAAACACCGCCCGAGATGGGCGGTGTTTTCATTTTGTTGGCATCCAAATAAACCCCCAGTTCTACTGGGGGAGCCGAAAGCGAGCGA
>JAZSBH010000066.1:0-3428 GCA_045602325.1 Eubacteriales bacterium
AAACAGCGACTTGGGGGCTACAGCAAAGGGGTAAGTTCCGCGCGGACGGCGCTCCGCCGTTCGTGCGGGTAATCGGGTCTTGGCGACTTTTCGCGCGATCAACATATTTTGCGTATAGCAAAATGTGTGCGCGCATTAGGAAGTTGGATACGTAAGGAAGAAACCGTGGGTTTCTTCCTTACGGGGCGTTCTTTTGGTACTTTTCTGTCGACATGGACAGAAAAGTACATAAGCATAACGCACAGACAAACTGCAATTTATTTTTTCTCCCTCTATTATACTCCATTTCTGCAAATTTGTAAAGAACTATCTTGAAATTTCATCAAACTTATGGTAAAATAAAACATGGACTTAACAATTCAGCCGTATAATGGTAGCGCACAAAGGAGATAAGCCATGGAAAGACCCATTCCCGAAGAACATAGCCGTACTGCCGCCCTGCTGTCCGAGACGGGACTGGACAACCTGTCCGCCGCCCGCGTGGCGGTGTTCGGTATTGGCGGCGTAGGCGGCCACCTGGCCGAGGCGTTGGCACGGGCAGGCGTGGGACACATTACCCTGGTCGACCGTGACGTGGTCTCCCTCTCCAACATCAACCGTCAGGCTGTTGCCCTCCATTCCACCGTGGGGCGCCCCAAGGTGGAGGTCATGGCCGAGCGCATCAAGGACATCAACCCCGCCTGTACAGTGGAGGCCTTTGAAGCGTTCTACCTCCCCGAGACGGCTGACCGCTTCGATCTGACAACCTACGACTTCGTAGCCGATTGCGTGGATACCGTGGCCGCTAAGATCGAGCTGGCAGTGCGGTGCGATGCCGCCGGGACGCCTTTGATCGCCGCCATGGGCGCGGGCAATAAGCTCTACCCCGACCGTTTCCGTGTCAGCGACATTTCCAAGACCGAGACAGACCCCCTCGCCCGCGTTATGCGGCGGGAGTTGAAGAAGAGAGGGGTCAAAAAACTCCTCTGCGTCTGGTCGGACGAGCCGCCAAGGGATTCCAATATCGTGGGGGATAACGGCAAGCCCGCCCCCGCCAGCGTATCCTTCGTTCCCTCGGTCATGGGGCTCATCATGGCCGGAGAGATCATCCGTTCCATTTCATTCCGCTAACGTTTTTCTTCCTTTTCCAAGGAGGTATCCATCATGAAAGAAAAAGATATCCAACTTCCGTTTTTTGAACCCGATCCTGCAACCACCACCCCGAAATGTCACCGAATTCTGCTCATCGTCAACCCCGTTTCGGGGCGTATGAAAACCAAAACCGGACTTTTTGAGATCCTGGACGAGCTCTACCGCGGCGCGCCCACGGACGCCGTCACGGGCAAGAGCACGGCAAAATCCGCCGGCGCTTCTTCCCCGCTTCCCCTGCCCTTCGGCAACCTGACCGCCGCTACCCTGGGCGGTGATCCCGATCCCGACCGCCGGGTAACCGTCGTGCCCACCATGCACCGCGGCCACGCCGCCCAAGTTGCCTCCACCGCCGTGCAGGAGGGCTTTGATACCGTGGTTTGTTGCGGCGGTGACGGAACTCTGAACGAGACCATCAGCGGTCTGCTTACCATTCCTGCAGAAAAGCGCCCGTTGCTCGGATACATTCCCGCGGGCAGTACCAACGATTTTGCCGCCAGCATCGGACTTTCCTCCTCTCTGCGGGGTGCGGCACGGACAGCGGTAGGCAATTATGCTCTCCCCATTGATGTTGGACTGTTCCGTCCCATGGGCGGCGAAGCCCATCCCCCTCGCTACTTCTCCTACATCGCGTCCTTCGGTGCGTTTACCGCGGCTTCCTACTCCACTCCCCAGACGGTCAAGAATATTTTTGGTCACGTAGCATATCTTCTGGAGGGGGTGAAGGATCTCGCCAACCTCGTGCCGCGCTACGCCTCCTTTGATCTGGCGGACGGCACCCATCGGGAGGGCGAATACGTTTTCGGCGCAGTGACCAACACCACCTCGGCAGGCGGTGTGTTCAAGCTCCCCGCCGACCGCGTATCCATGTCGGACGGACTTTTCGAGCTGTTCCTGGTTCATCACCCCAGAACCGCCGCAGATCTGAACAAGATCGCCACCGCGCTCCTGTCGCAGGATTTCGACAACTGCCCCCTGATCGAGCTGCATCACACCACCTCGGTCAAGGTAACCCTGAGGGAGAACCTGTCCTGGTCTTTGGACGGCGAGGAAGCCGTTGGCGGTACCACCATCGACGTCTCCTGCCTCCCCGGGGCTGTCACCATACGATTACCCGAATAATTCTTTGTACAGAAAAACACCGCCCAAGCGAGCGGTGTTTTTCGTATGCCGGATCAAACGGTATGCACGCCGTTTGCCGCGTCGGCGTTTGCGTCCACGCCGTACTTCTGATTCTTGCGATACTCGAAGAACTTGAGCGCCACCTTATCGAACAGAGCGTAGGACAGCACGTCCTCGTCTTGCTCCAGGTAGCCTGCGGGGATCTCGGCGCGGAGCTTATCCAGCTCGGGAGCCAGATCGTCGGCGGGGCGGTAGGTGATGGGCTTCTGATCGCCGATGATGGTCTTGGCAAAGATGGGGTCAATGGCAACGGGGGTCTTACCGTACTTGCCCAGGACGATATCCTTGAACTCCTTGGTGCAGGTCTTGTAGCGCTCACCCATGAGGACGTTGAACACGGCCTGGGTACCCACGATCTGGGAGGAGGGGGTCACGAGGGGAGGATAACCCACGTCGGCACGGACGCGTGGCACTTCCTCCAGCACCTCGGTGAGCTTCTCTTCCTTCCCTGCCTGCTTGAGCTGGGACATAAGGTTGGAGAGCATACCGCCGGGAACCTGATACAAGAGGGCGTTGACGTCCACCTTCAGCACCTTGGGATCCATAAGACCTTCCTTGAGGTACTTCTCGCGGAGAGGAGTGAAGTACTTGGTGATCTTGTCCAGCTTCTGGAGGTCCAGACCCGTATCGTAGGGGGTGCCTGCCAGGGAGGCAACGATGGGCTCTGTGGGAGGCTGGGAGGTGCCCAGAGCCATGGGAGAGATGGCGGTGTCGATGACGTCCACACCGGCCTCGACGGCCTTCATGACGGTCATGGAAGCCAGACCTGCGGTGTAGTGGGTGTGGAGCTGGATCGGGATTTTGACGCTTTCCTTCAGGGTCTTGACCAGATCGTAGGCGTCGTAGGGCTTGAGGAGTCCCGACATATCCTTGATGCAGATGGAGTGAGCGCCCATCTCCTCCAGCTGCTTGGCGTACTTGGCGTAGTAATCCAGGGTATAGACCGCGCCCGTGGTGTAGGAGAAGGCCGCCTGGACGTGACCGCCCTCACGGATGGTGGCACCAATGGCCGTCTTCAGGTTGCGGGGGTCGTTGAGGGCGTCGAAAATACGGATGATATCAATGCCGTTGGCGATGGACTTCTGCACGAAGTACTCCACCACGTCGTCGGCGTAGTG
>JAZSBH010000067.1:0-10998 GCA_045602325.1 Eubacteriales bacterium
CTCGTCCCAGACCAGCTTACCGCCCTCCTCACGGATGGCCAGAAAGGTGGGGCGCTCCTTGCGGTCGCCCGTGGCGGTGTTGGGGGAATGGAAGGACAGGTACATCTGGCCGTTGGTATCGGTGAAGATCATGCCGTGACCGCCGTCGTAGGTGCCGGTCATGTACTTGGAGTAGAGCAGCTTTTCCTCGTGGATCCACTCGCCGTCCAAACGACCGTTCGCACTGCGTGCCACCGCTACGGTGTAGCCGTGGGCGTCAAAGTTGGACCAGACCATGAGCAGGTCGCCCTCGGTGGTGGTGTACATCCAGCAGCCGTCGGTGACGCCTGCCGTTGCCCAGTTGGGCTCGTTGGCCAGGAAGAGCTCGATGGGGTCGGAGATAAAGTGGGTGAAGTCCTCCGACAGCTTGGCGGCGGCGAAGGAGCCCACGCTGTTCGGCATGCAGGTCCACTCGTGGACGAAGACCATCCAGGGCTGTCCGTCGGGATCCACGTAGAGGGTGCCGTCGATGGCATCCCAATCCTTGGGGGTGATGTGGCCGTCCGTGATTTCCACGAAGGGTCCCTCGGGGGAATCCGACTTCATGATGGTACAGCCGCGGTGTCCCGTCACCTTGTTCAGGTAGGTGGTGAACATGTAGTAGGCTCCGTTGTACTTATGGACCTCGGGAGCCCAGTGGCTGCCGCCGTCGGTGCTCTTATCGGCCACCGAGGCGACCTTGCCGATCTTCTCCCAGGGGCCTTCCAGATTGCCGCTGGTATTCTTGTAGCAGTTCCAGGTCGTGCCGTAGGCGTAGTAGACGCCGTCCTCTACCAGGATGCAGGGGTCACGGAGCTTTTCAATGTTGGCGGTGATCATGGTGTACTCCTTCTCGGTGCCCTTCACGTCCAGGTTCGTGGGGACGCAGAGCCCGTTTTCTTGGGTGTAGTAGTTGTCCAGCAGATATTCGGCGCAGGCGTAGAAGGAACGGTAGGTGGTGGCGGCCAGGAAGATCTGACCGTTCTTACCGTCATTCGCCCCTACGGTTCGGATGGCGAATTCGCCCTCCTGCAGATCGGCCATCATGGCGGCGCTCTCAGGGCGGTTCTCGGAGCAGAGGACGATTTCCTTGGCGTAGGACTTGGAGGAGTTCTCGATGCGGATATCAGCCCCCGTGTAGCTTTGGATCATGGTGCGAAGTATTTCTGCCTCGGTCGTGAGGGGAGACTCGGCGTTCTTGTCGTAGACCAGGCGGAAGGTGGAGCGGCGGTCTCCGGGCTCGGTGACCAGCAGATTATACGTCGAGTCGGTTTCGGGCTCCGGCTCGGATTCGGTCTCGCTGCCGGGTTCGGTCATGGCTTCGGTCTCTCCGACCGTGGGGATCTCGGTGTCCGTGGGAGAGGGGCTCTCTGCGGTGACCGCGGCTGTGGTGTCGGGCTCGGGGGTCTCGGAGGGGGCGGTACAGGCGGTAGCCGTCTGTGCAGACAGAAGTAAAAGCAGGGCACAAGCCAGAAAACGTTTGGCGGATCTCATGAAGGATTCCTTTCGGTGGAGTGAACAGTATGGATAAAATTTATTATAACACGGAACCGGAGGATTGTCAACGGGGAGTGGTTTTTCGTCACAAAAAGTTCATAAAACGGGGGATTGTGTAAACCGAGGGCGGTGTGGTATAATAGTGGCACAAGGCAGAAAGATTCTTTTCGAAAGGAAGTGGAAACATTGAGTACGAGAATCGTATCCGGCAAAAAAGTTGCGCTGGATGAGTACACCACCGCCGAGGAAGTGACGGTTTACGCGACCACCGGAAGGGAAGCCTTGCAGGTCAACACCGAGACCTTCGTGATCGGCTCTACCCTGTTTTTGATCGAGGATGGCAGCGTGTATATGCTGGACGCTGATGGCAGCAGCGGCGGCGTATGGCGCTCGGTCAAGGACGGCACACCGCTCACGGACGGGGGTGATGACTGATGTCCACCAGTGAGATGATGGCAACGGCGGTAGCCGTCGCCAAAGCCATGCAGGGACCGTCGGCTCCCCTGACCGTCAACGGCGTGACCTACGACGGAACAAAGCCGGTAAGTATCACGGCGGGAAACCCGCCCATCGTGAATTCTGTGGAGGAAATGACGGATCCGTCGGTTCAGTACGTATTGGCGTCCACGGGAACCGTATGGGTGAATCGTCATGTGGAGGGATACACGAACCAAATACCGCTGGCGACTACCGAAGCCGGCGGCAGTGAGATCTACGGTGACGGAAAGGGCTATGCGTATCCCTTCCGCATTTCTTCCTCCACCGGTACGGTCAAGGAGGGCGGTTCGACCTACCTGACAGGCTTTATTCCCGTAAACGGCCCCTCCAAGATCCGCCTGAGAGGCTTTTACACCGTGGAAAGTACGGGCATTGGCAGCTTTGTTTTCATGTATGAGGAGGGAGGCGTTTATAACTACGACGCCGCCAAGCAGGAGAATACCTTCCTGGGTATGCTGGCATACTGGACTCAGCTGGACGAGGAAGGGAAGGACTGGGAGGTCACGCTTCTGAATGAAAACGCCCGCTACATCCGTGTACAGGCACAGGGAATGGATGAGGGTGCGATCATCACCGTGGACGAGGAGATCGAAGGAAGCAGCGAGGGTGGACACATGTGGGTGGACACCGGTGTTCCGGGCTTCAGCAGCAATGCCGAGACCGTAAAAAGCCTGGAGGATCGAACCGAGGCGCTGGAAAGCGCCGCTACTCAGGCACAGGAACGGCTGGATTCTCTGGAGGATGCACAGACCATTGAACTGCCCGTCTGGTGGGAGGATTACCTCCCCGCCCGTATGGCTGCGATCCGCGCCCATCAGGACGAGGGCGGTAAGGATGCCTTCAGTTTCGTGGTCATGACCGATATCCACGAGCCTAACAGTCTCGGGCGGCGCACGGGAGCGGTGGCCAAGCGGGTCATGGATGCCTGCGGGATTCCTTACGCTTTGGATCTAGGTGATTTTGCCACCCGATCATCGGTTACCACAAAAGAGGCCATGGAGACCAGTATTTGGGCGGCACAGGATATCCTGGCACCCATCGGAGACCGTCTGCTCCGTACCCGCGGTAACCACGACGGCTTTTGGGGAACCTCCACGGGGAGCGACGGCAGTACCAAATACTACGTCAACGGCTACACCGACGCCGAGATCTGGAATCGGGTCTTCCGCTCAGTGGCGGCGGCGGGGAAGGCTGTGTTTGATGCAGACGGCGTGGGCTACTACGTGGACGATGAGATCCATAAGGCCCGCTTCGTTGTACTGAACACCAGCCGCAAGGGCTGTGCCATGGGCAGCTATCGCTACGGACAGAGCCAATTTGACCTGATGGCCAAGGCGCTGTCCACCCTGCCAGACGAGGGCTGGTGCGTGATGTTCTTCTCCCACGTCCCGCCCGTGACCGTTCTGGATTACGATGGCAACGGCACCTCGGATGGCAATTTGTCAGCCGAGATCCCCGAGCAGACCCTTTTGCGGGGGCTGGTGTCTGCCTTTATGGATCGGGAGACCTTCACGGGCTCCTACGGCACGAGCGGAAGCTGGGACTACGTCTCTATTGAGAACCTGGATCTCACGGGGGCGAAGGGAACCTTTGCCGGCTACTTTGCGGGTCACCTCCACGGGGATATGATCTTCGACGCGGATGACACCTACCCCTTCCCGGTCATCGTTACCCGTTGTGATGCTCCCGCTGAGGAGGAGCTGCTCCACATCGACACCCGTACCGTCGATACCTACACCGAGCACAGCTTTGACGTGGTCACCGTGGTCAGAACCGGGGATGGCCTCAAGCTCTACCTGGACAAGATCGGCGCCGGCGAGGATCGGGAATTGACCGTGGCGGGATGATCTCACTCATCGGCTGAATGACAAAACGGCTCCCCCGAAGGATTGTTTGAAAGACCGTCCTTCGGGGGGCTTGGTGTTTCTTCGGCGTTGGCCAGGGAAATAGCGGGGGTGGATAAATGAAGTCTCTTGCCGGTTCTGTTAACATATTGTAAACTATCCCTGAAATCTACGCCATAAAAGGGAAAATCATGTATAATAATATAGTGGAGAAATAGGCTGTTTCCCGTGCTCGAGGACGGCCATTCCAAATACATATTTCGGAGGAAACAATTATGACTCTCGTAATTTTAGCGGCCGGTATGGGATCCCGCTTCGGCGGCGTTAAGCAGATGGAGCCCATCGACAAGGACGGCAACTTCATCATCGACTATTCTGTCTTCGACGCCAAGCGCGCCGGCTTTGACAAGGTGGTCTTCATCATCAAGGAAGCCATCGCCGAGGACTTCAAGGCTACCATCGGCGCCCGCGTGGAAAAGCACATCGTCGTGGAGTACGCGTACCAGGAGATGGCCGATATCCCCGAGGGCTATGCCATTCCCGAAGGCCGTATCAAGCCCTGGGGCACCACCCACGCCGTCCGCTCCACCCGCGGTATTGTGAAAGAGCCCTACGGCGTTATCAACGCTGACGACTTCTATGGCCGTAACACCTACGAGAAGCTAGCCGCTCACCTTCGCAAGATCGAAAACGGCGAGTTTGCCGACGATGGTGTGTGCCATTGCTGCGCCGTAGGCTTTAAGGTCAAGAATACCCTGACCGACAAGGGCGGCTGCTCCCGCGGTATCTGCAAGGTCAACGAGGATGGGATGCTTGTGGATCTCGTCGAGACTCACAAGATCGAGAAGCTGGGAGACAACGCTCAGTATCCCGATGCCAACGGCAACATGGTCTACCTGGACGGCGAGACGGTTGTCTCCATGAACTGCTGGGGTCTGGGTGCCGAGACCATCGATATGCTGGACAAGGACTTCGACGTGTTCATGCAGAATCTGGACAAGGCCGCCGATCCCATGAAGGCCGAGTCTCTGCTCCCCACCTCCATTGACACCTTCGTCAAGGCAGGCAAGTGCGACGTGGTGGTCTATCCCACCGAATCCGAGTGGTACGGCGTGACCTACAAGGAGGATAAGCCTTGGGTGGTGAACGCCATTCAGGCTCTCATCGACGCGGGCGAGTATCCCGAGCACCTGTGGGGCTGATATCATGACAAAACCGACTCACGAGCAGATCCTGGCCGTATGCGCCCACTTTGCCTTTGACGGCGCGATTTCCGACCTAAAGGTGTGCGGCAACGGCCACATCAACAGTACCTATATTGTTACTATGGGAAGCGGGAAACGCTACATACTTCAAATTCTCAACACCGCCGTCTTCACGGATCCCGTGGGGGTCATGGAGAACATCGCGGCGGTCACCGACCATATCCGCGCGGGGCTGATCTCCGCCGGCGAGGATGCCGAGCGGGGAACCATGCGGGTGGTACTGACCACCGACGGACAGAAGGGCTACACCGACTCCGAGGGGCGCTTCTGGCGCGCCTACGACTTCGTGGAGGGAACCATCTGCCGACTGACTGTGGACAGCCCTGAAACCTTTGCCCGGGTGGGCGAGGCCTTCGGAGACTTTTTGCGGCGGTTGTCGGATTTCGATGCCTCCCGTCTGGTCGAGTCCATCCCCAACTTCCACAACACCAAGAAGCGCTACGCCGATTTCCTCGCCGCCGTGGAGCGGAATGCTTCGGGCAGAGCCCATCTGGTGCAGGAGGAGATCAAGTTCATCACCGACCGCGCAGAAAAATGCGCCCTCATCGTGGACGCCTTGGCAGATGGGACTCTCCCTCTCCGCGTGACCCACAACGACACCAAGCTGTCCAACATTCTTTTGGACGAGGTGACCGAGGAGGCGGTCTGCATCATCGACCTGGATACGGTTATGCCCGGCTCCTCGCTGTACGACTTCGGAGACTCCATCCGCGCCGGAGCGGCTTCCGCTGCCGAGGACGAGCATGACCTGGACAAGGTACACTTCCTTCCCGAGATGTTCAAGGTCTACGCCCGCGGCTTCATCAAGGGCACGGGTGGGGATCTGACCCCCAATGAGCTTGCCATGCTCCCAGACGGCGGCTACATCATTACCTTGGAGACAGGCATCCGCTTCCTAGGTGATTACCTGAACGGCGACGTGTACTTCCATACCGACTACCCCGACCACAACCTCGTCCGCGCCCGTACCCAGCTCAAGCTGGTGGCCGAAACCGAGGCCTATATGCCCGAATTGAGGACATTCGTCAAGGAACTCGCAGAACAGTAAATTGGGGTTTATCGGGGAGCGAGGGGAACAGACCCCTTTTCAAGAACTTTCAAATAGTGTTTATTGGACAATCTTTTTTGAAAGTTTTGAGGATTCTCAAGGGCAGAGCCCCTGGCCGACAAACCCAAATTTGCAACCATAATCTACTATCCGAAAAGGAGAAAACCATGTCCATTCTCATCACCGGTGGAACCGGATTCATTGGCTCCCATACCGTCGTGGAGCTCATCGAGGCAGGCGAAACGCCGATCATCGTGGACAACCTGTCCAACAGCAAGGAGATCGTGCTGGATCGCATCGAGACCATCACGGGCAAGCGTCCCAAGTTCTACAAGGTGGATCTTTGCGACGCCGAGGCACTGGACGGGGTCTTTGTCGAGAACCCCGATATCGAGAGCGTCATCCACTTCGCCGGCCTCAAGGCCGTGGGTGAGTCGGTGGCCATTCCTCTGCGCTACTACTACAACAACCTGGTCTCCACCCTGAACCTCTGCGAGGCCATGAAAAAATACGGGGTCAAGACCATCGTCTTCTCCTCCTCGGCTACGGTCTACGGCGATCCCGCTGAGATCCCGATCAAGGAGACCACCCCCCTGGGCAAGACGACCAACCCCTACGGCGAGACCAAGCAGATGATCGAGCGCATCCTGGCGGATACCCACAAGGCCAATCCCGATTGGTCGGTCAGCATCCTGCGCTACTTCAACCCCGTGGGCGCCCACAAATCCGGTCTTATGGGCGAGGATCCCAAGGGTATTCCCAACAACCTGTTCCCCTACGTCACCCAGGTGGCCACGGGTCGCCGTGCGTTTTTGAGCGTCTTCGGTGACGATTACAACACCCCCGACGGCACCGGTGTGCGGGACTACATCCACGTGGTGGATCTCGCCCGCGCCCATCTCTGCGCCCTGCGCCGCGCCCGCCGCGTGACCATGGTGGAGCACTTCAACATCGGCACGGGTCACGGCTACTCGGTGCTGGATATTGTCAAATCCTTTGAGGAGGCTACCGGCAAGCGCGTGCCCTACAAGATCGTGGAGCGCCGCCCCGGCGATATCGCCACCTGCTACGCCGACGCCACTAAGGCCAAGGAGATCCTGGGCTGGCAGGCCGAGTACGGCATGGTGGATATGTGCCGCGATGCCGATAATTGGCAGACCAAGAACCCCAATGGATACGGAGACTGACAGGAGGAACATACCATGAATATCTTTTCCCGCCCTTGGGGCACTCTGAAAAGCGGCGAGACCGCGAATCTGTATACGCTGGTGAATGACAACGGCATGACTGTGGAGATCACCGACTTCGGTGGAACCATTGTCAGCATCAAGACCCCCGACAGAAATGGCAAGATGACCGATATCTGCCTGGGCTACGACTCCCTCGCTGACTATGAGAACGCTGATGGGTATTTGGGTGCTCTGGTGGGTCGCGTGGCCAACCGTATCGCGGGGGCAACCTTTGAACTGGACGGTGAGACCTACACCCTCTATGCCAACGATGGCGCAAATTGCCTCCACGGCGGCAAGAAGAGCTTTTCCTACGTGATCTGGAACGCCGAGACGGCTGCCGACGTCGACAAGGCCACCCTGACCCTCACCTATTTCTCCCCCGACGGTGACGAGGGCTTCCCCGGGAATCTGACCACCAAGGTCACCTACACCCTGGACAACGAGAACGCCTTGTCCATCCGCTACGAGGCGACCACCGACAAGGCCACCCCCCTGAACCTCACCAACCACGCCTACTTCAACCTGGCGGGCTGTGCTTCGGGCACCGTCTTCGGACAGACCCTGTGGCTGGACGCCGAGTCTTATCTGGCGGGGGACGAGGCGCTGATTCCCGTGGTGGTCAAGCCCGTGGACGGTACTCCCTTCGATTTCCGCGTGGCCAAGCCTATCGGGCGTGATTTCTTCGCCGATTTCGCCGATCTCCGCATCGCGGGGGGCTACGACCATTGCTTCAACTTCACGGGCTGGAAGGAATGCGTATCGGGCGGTGAGATCACCCTGCGCGGTATCGCCTGCGACCCCGTATCGGGACGCAAGATGGAGATGTACACCAACCAGCCCTGCGTGCAACTCTACTCGGCCAACTTCCTGAAGAATCCCTGTTTCCCTCTGCGAGGCGGCAAACCCCAGCAGACCCAGACCGCCTTCTGCCTGGAGACTCAGACTATGCCCGACAGCATCCACCATCAGGGGGATGCGGAATTTACGAACGGAGTTCTTCGCGCGGGCGAGAAGTACGACTACACCACGGTGTATAAGTTCTCGGCTGAGTAAGGCTTTATGAGCAAGGAAAAATTGCCTCCCGAGGAAGGGGGCGGCGGTGGGCATATCGAGATTCCGTTGCCCATCAGCGTAAATGATAGTTTTGAAAAGGGGCGGGTGTTTCATTACGGCATTACCCGCTGGGGATACGGCTTTTTGCTATTCATTGCAGTAGGCTGTGCTCTGACCGCCTTGACCGAGATCCCCGACAGCCTCTTCCTCCTGTGGGGCTTCCTCCTGCTCATGGTGGCGGTGCTACTCCTGCTTGCCAAATACGAGATCCGCCATGACAAGGACGGCTTTTCCGCTTGCCTGGGCAAGAGGATCTTCCGCCGCTACGCCTGGTCGGACGTGACCGCCGTAAACCACGAAAAACGGGTGTTTGTGGGCGGAAGGAAGCTGTTTGCGGATCCCTCCATGTCCGGTTACGAGGCTTTTTACGCCCGCGCCCGAGCCGCCTGCAAAAAGAAGGGACAGCCTGTGCCGCCCCTTGAAGAAAAGCAAAAGAGCCACCCCAATCCTCCTGCCCAGGAAGGGAAGGATGGGGCAAACAAGGGCTTTATTGAGATTTCTCTGCCCAACCTGTCGGGAATCAAAGACAAGGTGGACGACGGCTTTGAACGGTTGGTTTACGGCAACGTCAGCCGAAAATTCGACGGAGACTATAAGAAGGGAGAAGGCCGCTTGGGTCTTGATCCCATTTTTGGCAAGGTGGGTATAGTGAGCGCCGTTCTTACAGGTGTTGCATTTATCCTGTGCGCTGTCCTTCGTGCCGACTATCACGTTACCTTTCTCCTGTTCTTCCTGCTCCTCCTTTGCCTGACCCTCACGGTCATTAGCAAGTATGAGATCCGCTTTGACGGAAAAGGGTTTTCCACCCGCTTCGGGAACCGCATTCTCCACGCATACAAGTGGTCGGATGTTACCGGCGTGCAGGACGGAAAAAAGGTCTGGGTGCAGGGAAAACGCCTGTGGACGGATTCTACCTTCGACAATTTCTCCGACTTCTACAAGATGGCTCGTTCTGCCTGTAAGGGAAAGGGAAAGCCCACGCCTCCCTCCGAGAAAAAGCGCAGAAACCGAAAAAAGCAAAAGAACACACGTAAGTAAATCATCATAAAAACACCACCTCCCTCATATCCTCTACCGAGAAATGAGAGAGGTGGTATTTCTATGCGTATCCACAAAACCCGCATCCTGTCCCTGATTTTGTCCGCCGTTCTGCTCCTCAGCGTGATGATGTACCCCGCCGCCGCGGTCGTGCCCATCAACGACACGGCGAGGCCCACCGCCGTTCCCGTGCCCGATCTTGACTTGAACTGCAAGAGCGCCGTCCTCATGGAGGCCTCCACGGGGCAGATCCTCTACGAGCAGAACCCCGCCGAGGCCATGCCCCCCGCCTCGGTGACCAAGATCATGACCCTTTTGCTGGTCATGGAGTGCATGGACGCGGGGACGCTGAAATGGGAGGATACGGTCACCGCCTCGGCCTACGCCGCCTCCATGGGCGGATCCCAGATCTTTCTCAAGGAGGGGGAGCAGATGACCGTCCGCGACATGATCAAGAGCGTGGTCATCGCCTCGGCCAACGACGCCGCCGTGGCGTTGGCCGAGCATACCTACGGGAGCGAGGAGGCCTTCGTGAAGCGCATGAATGAACGCGCCGCTGAGCTGGGCATGACCTCTACCCACTTTGAGAATACCAACGGCCTGGACGACACCGCGCAAAATCACGTCACCTCGGCAGGGGATATCGCCATCATGTCCCGAGAGCTGATCCGGCATAAAGAGATCCTGGAATACAGCTCCACCTGGATGGATACCATTCGGAACGGTGCCTTCGGGCTGACCAACACCAACCGTCTGGTGCGGTTCTACCGCGGCTGTAACGGTCTGAAAACAGGCTCAACCGCCAAAGCAGGCTTTTGTATTTCGGTCACCGCCGAGCGGGAGGGCATGACCCTCATCTGCGTCATCATGGGAGCTGAGTCCCGGGATATCCGCAACGCCGCCGCCCAGAAGCTGTTGGACTGGGGCTTTGCCACCTACGGTCTGTTCACCGCCGAGGCGGGTACTCTTGATCCCCTCCGTATCACAGGCGGCGAGCGGGACGAGGTAGGGCTGACCTACCCCCGCTTTACCGCCGTTCTGCCCAAGGCGGATATGACCGCCGTGGAGCACGCTGTTACCCTGCCCGAATCTTTGCCCGCTCCCGTCCGTGCCGGAGAGGCGGTAGGGAAGATCATCTATACCTGTAAGGGGCAGTCCATCGGAGAAGTGGCCATTACTGCCTCGGAGACCGCCGAACGGTTGGGATTTTGGGAGCTGTGGTGGAGAATCTGGAAGGGCATACTGGGCATGTGAAATTGCAGTTTAACGGGGAGTTATGTCCCTTTCTCTCCCTGTCGAGAGAAAGGGACCGAAAGAGCGCCACTTAAGGAAAGTACCCACGGTACTCTCCTTAAGGATCCTTTCCCCTTATCTGCGTGCCATTTTGCCAGTGGGCAAAATGGCTGATACGCTGTCAAGTCGCAGTTAGCCAAACGGCCGAGGTG